>NZ_PSUU01000017.1:27351-75974 GCF_002932015.1 Rathayibacter sp. AY1H3 | reverse complement strand
ACCGCCAGCACCCGCAGCGTCGCCCAGGAGGAGGAGCGCGCCGTCTCGTCGCTCTCCGCCACCGCCGCGACGATCCGCCACCGCGGCGAGCGGGCCGGCAGAGGGCGGGGCCGGGTCCCGCAGGCGCTTGGTGCGACCCAGTGAGAGTCGACGTCACGCTCCAGGGGCTGCCGCGGCTACCGGCGCCGTGGGCGCCGGGGCCGGCCGCCTTGCGTGACGCTCCGCGTCACGCGTCGTGGTCGGTGGTGAGGAAGGTCGCGAGCTCCTCGAGCACGGCCTGCTCGTTGTCGCCCTCGACGCTGACGGTGAGCTCGTCGCCGTGCTCGATGCCGAGCGAGATGATCCCGAGGATCGACGCGGCGTTGACCGGGGTCGCGTCGCCCTTGGCAACGAGGACCTTCTGACCCGACTTCGCCGCGGCCTGGCTGAAGAGCGAGGCGGGGCGGGCGTGGAGGCCCTTCGACGATGCAACCTGCACGGTGCGCTCGACCATGAACGTTTCTCCTTGATCCTGCAGTCGCGACTGCATCAGTGGTGCCCGGAGTCGGGCTCGCCCGGACGGACCGGGCGGGTGGAGGAGTCCCCGTCCGCGCCTGCGACGACCGCGCGAGCGGCGAAGAGGACGGGCAGGGTCTCGAGCACGGCATCGGCACCGTGCGCTCCGAAGACATCGGGCGGGAGGAGGGCGGCCGCGGCTCCCACGAGCTCCGCACGGTGGCGGAGTCCGTCGAACTGCGACTCGAGGTGCGGCCCCACGAGGAGGACGTCGGCCTCGGGGAGGGAGTGGTCGAGACCGGTGAGGGTCTCGGAGCGGAACACGGCATCCATGCCGCGCTCCTTCGCGCCCGCTCGCAGCCGGTGGGCCAGGAACGTGCTCGACGCGCCTGCACCGCAGACGATCAGGATCTTCCGCACCTCGTTCGCCTCCTCGCGTCCGGGTCGTGATTCATCCAAGCATCCCCTCGGAGGGGCGGCACCCTCCAGCAGACAATCTTCCGCGGGGGCGGAAGACGGCCCCTTCCACCCGCGGCGCGGGGGCTCCCGGGCGCGTCGCCGGGGTGATTGACTGACGGGACGTACGACTCGCCGCCCGCGTCCTGCGGGCCCGCGGCAGGGTCGTGGCGCTCCCGGCGCCCGGTCCGACCGCACGCCTGGAGCCTGATGCCTGACAACCGCGAACGACTGCTGGAGTACCTCTCCCGCGCCGACGGCTGGGTGACGGCGCACGAGCTCGCCGACAGGCTCGGAGTCACCACCCGCAGCGTCCGGAGCTACGTCACCGCGGTGAAGGCGCAGGCCGCCCCGCTGGAGCCGGTCGAGTCCTCCGCGAACGGCTACCGGCTCGCGCGCGAGGCGTACGCGGCCTACCTGGAGGCGCAGCGCAGCCGCGACGTCGAGCCCGACACCCCGCGCGACCGGCTGTACAGCATCGTCCGCCGCCTGGTCGACTCCGACGAGGGCCTGGACGTCTTCGCCCTCGCCGACGCGCTGTCGGTGAGCGAGTCGACCGTCGACGCCGATCTGCGCCGGGTGAAGGCCCTCGCCGACGAGGCCGGCCTCGGGCTGGTCCGGCGCGGCCCGTCGGTGCGCCTCGAGGGCAGCGAGGAGGCCCGCCGCCGCCTGATCTCGCGGATGTTCCGCGACGAGAGCGCGCAGGGCGTCTTCACGCTCGACGACGTCCAGCGCGAGTTCGCCTCCCCCGGCCTCGGCGCCTTCAAGACCGAGCTGCTGGCCGAGCTCGAGACCCGCGGCTACTACATCAACGACTACGGCGTGAACAGCGTCCTCCTCCACATCGCGATCGCCGTCGACCGCGTCGCCCGGGGCATCGGGGACCCCTCCGGCTCCCGCCCCTCCCCCGCGATCCACGGCGAGCTCGCGGCCCTGCTGGCGGAGCTGGTGGAGCGGCACTTCGCGACGCGCCTGACCGACGCCGAGCTCGCCCAGCTCGCGATCCTGATGACGACGCGGGTGGCGACGCCCGGGCAGAACGAGCCGGTCGCCGCCGTGGTCGAGAACTACCTCGACCCGGAGGACCTCGCCGTCGTCCGCGAGCTCGTCGCCGACGTCAACCGCGAGTACCTGGTCGACCTGGACGACGAGGGCTTCATCGTCCGCCTCGCCCTGCACGTGCGGAACCTGATCGCCCGGGCCGCCGAGGGCGGCTACTCTCGCAACCCGCTCACCCGCTCGATCAAGACCAGCTACCCGATGACCTACGAGATCGCCGTGTTCCTGGCGAGCGGGCTGCAACGCCGGCGGGGCGTCGTGGTCAACGAGGACGAGATCGCCTACATCGCCCTCCACGTCGGCTCGTTCCTCGAGCGGGTGTCCCGGCGGGAGGAGCGTCTGTCCTGCGTGATCGTCTGCCCCAACTACTACGACCTCGCTCACATGCTGCGCCTGCGCGTCGAGCGCTCGCTCGGCACCGAGGTGGAGGTGCGCTCGCTGATCACGCGGAGCGACGTCGACTGGGACCGGCTCACCGCCGACCTCGTGATCACCACGATCGACGAGCGCCCCGCGTCCGATGACGTCGTGGTCGTGCAGCCGTTCCTCACCGACCACGACGTCGAGACGGTGCGCCGGGCCATCGCCCGCGTCCGCCGGCACCGCCGCCGCGCGCAGATCAAGGACGAGCTGCTGCAGTTCTTCGACGAGGAGCTGTTCTTCCGCAACGTGCACGCGCGCGACGAGGCGGCGATGATCCGGATGCTGGGCGAGCGGATGATCGCCGGCGGCATCATCGACGAGGACTACGTCGACGGCGCCATCGAGCGCGAGCGGATGAGCTCCACGGCGTTCACCGACAACCTCGCGGTCCCGCACGCGATGGCGATGAGCGCCCGCCGCACCTCCATCGCGATCGTCGTGAACGACACCGCGATGGAGTGGGGCGAGCAGCGGGTGAACGTGATCGCGATGATCGCGTTCGCCTCGGCCGGCCGCAGCACCTTCCAGTCGGTGTTCGACCAGTTCGTCGAGGTGTTCGCCGACCGGGCGGAGGTGCAGCGCCTCATCCGGCGCTCCACGGACTTCGGCGGCTTCATCGAGGAGCTGGTGCGGGTGATCGACAGCTAGCCGACACCCGCACTCCGGGTGGAGCCGGAGGGCGCTGTCGTCCTCCCGCTCCCGCGCTTCGTGGGCGCCCGACGGACCCCCGCCGGGCGCGAGAGGCCACGAGGAGCCTCCTCCGCATCGGATCGGAGGAGCTCCGCGTTGGGGCCTCTAGGCGAAGGGCGTCGGCACGATCCCGTAGGGGGCGAGGCCGGCCGCGCCGCCGTCGGCGAGCGTGGTGACCCAGATGCCGTCGTGGTGCACGGCGACGGAGTGCTCCCAGTGGGCGGCCATGCTGCTGTCCTCGGTCGCGACCGTCCACTCGTCCTCGCGGACGAAGGTCTCGGCGCTGCCCGCGGTGACCATCGGCTCGATCGCGACGACGAGTCCCGGCTTCACCTCGGGGCCGCGCTGGCGCACCCGGTAGTTGAAGACCGGCGGAGCCTCGTGCATGGTGCGCCCGATGCCGTGGCCGATGTAGTCGGTGAGGATGCCGTAGACGCGGCCCGAGCGCTCGGCCTCGTCTTCGATGTACTCCTCGATCGCCGCGCCGACCTCGTTCAGATGGCGGGCGGAGGCGAGGGCGGCGATCCCCCGCCACAGGGATCCCTCGGTCACCCGCGAGAGCTCGGCGCGTGCCGCGACCTCCTCCGGGCGGGAGGGATCGGGCAGGACCACCGTCATCGCGGAGTCGCCGTTCCAGCCGTCGATCTCGGCGCCGCTGTCGATGGAGACCAGGTCGCCCGGCTCGAGCACGCGCCCGCCGGGGATTCCGTGGACCACCTCGTCGTTGACTGAGGCGCAGATCGTGTGCCGGTAGCCCGGGACGAGCTGGAAGTTCGAGCGGCCGCCGAGCGCGACGATCGCCGCCTCGGCGATCGCGTCGAGCTCGAGCGTGGTGACGCCCGGGCGGACCGCCGCGCGGACCGCGTCGAGCGAGGCGGCCGTGGCGAGGCCCGGAGCGAGCATCGACCGCAGCTGCGCGGGCGTCTTGTAGAGCGAGGAGCGGAACGCCACGGCTCAGGCGGCCGGGGTGTCGAGGCGGCCCACGCGGTGGCCCTCGAGGGCGACGACGATCCGCTCGGTCACCTCGTCGACCGGCCCGAGGCCGTCGACCACGACCACGAGCCCGCGGGCCGCGTAGACGTCGATGAGCGGAGCGGTCTGCTCCTCGTAGAGCGCGAGTCGGCGCCGGATGACGTCCTCGGTGTCGTCGCTGCGCCCCTGCTCGAGCGAGCGCTTGAGCAGGCGGCCGACGACCTCGTCGGGATCGGCCGTGAGCTGGACGACCGCGTCGAGCCGGTTGTCGTCCGCGGCGAGGATGCGGTCGAGCTCGTCGACCTGCTCCGTGGTGCGCGGATAGCCGTCGAGCAGGAACCCGGTCGACGCGTCCGCCTCCTGGAGGCGGTCGTGCACGATCGCGTTGGTCAGCTCGTCCGGCACGTAGCGCCCGTTGTCGAGGTAGGCCTTCGCCTGGAGACCGAGCTCGGTCTCGTTGGCGACGTTCGCGCGGAAGATGTCCCCGGTCGAGATGGCGGGCACCCGGAGGATGTCGCTCAGCCGAGCGGCCTGGGTCCCCTTGCCTGCGCCCGGAGGGCCGATCAGCAGGAGACGGAAGCCGATCGGATGCGACGTCATCGGAGGAGTCCTTCGTAGTGGCGCTGCTGCAGCTGGGAGTCGATCTGCTTCACCGTCTCCAGGCCGACTCCGACGATGATCAGGATGGACGTGCCGCCGAAGGGGAAGTTCTGGTTCGCACCGACCAGCGCGAGGGCCACGAGGGGCACGAGCGCGATGAGGCCGAGGTAGACCGACCCGGGCAGCGTCACCCGGGTGAGCACGTAGTTGAGGTACTCGGCGGTCGGGCGGCCGGCGCGGATGCCGGGGATGAAGCCGCCGTAGCGCTTCATGTTGTCGGCGACCTCGTCCGGGTTGAAGGTGATCGCGACGTAGAAGTAGGTGAAGCCCACGATCAGGAGGAAGTACAGCGCCATGTAGAGCGGGTGATCGCCCTTGGTGAGGTAGTTCGTGATCCAGGTGACCCAGACCGGGGCCTCCTGGCCAGCGGCGGGCTGGTTGAACTGCGCGATGAGCGCGGGCAGGTACAGCAGCGACGAGGCGAAGATGACGGGCACGACGCCGGCCATGTTGACCTTGATCGGGATGTAGGTGTTGTTGCCGCCGTAGGTGCGGCGGCCGACCATCCGCTTGGCGTACTGCACGGGGATCCGCCGCTGAGACTGCTCCACGAAGACCACGGCGACCACGAGCACGAGGCCCACGCCGAGGACGAGGAGGAAGGTCTCGAAGCCGCGCGACTGCGCGATCGACCACAGGGAGGTGGGGAACTGGGCGGCGATCGAGGTGAAGATCAGCAGCGACATGCCGTTGCCGATGCCGCGCTCGGTGATGAGCTCGCCCATCCACATGATGATCCCGGTGCCCGCGGTCATGGTGATGACCATGAGGAGGATGGAGTACCACTCGTCGGTGATGATGAGCGCCGAGCACTCCGGGACACCTGAGTTGCCGAAGAGGGCGCCCGAGCGGGCGACGGTGATCAGCGTCGTCGACTGGAGGACGCCGAGCGCGATGGTGAGGTACCGCGTGTACTGGGTGAGCTTGCCCTGACCGGACTGCCCCTCCTTGTACAGGGTCTCGAAGTGAGGGATGACCACGCGCAGCAGCTGCACGATGATCGACGCCGTGATGTACGGCATGATCCCGAGCGCGAAGATCGACAGCTGGAGCAGTGCTCCACCGCTGAAGAGGTTCACGAGCTCGTAGAGACCCGAGGTGCCCTGGTTGCCGGCGAGACAGGCCTGCACGGCGCTGAAGTCGACGAACGGAGCAGGGATGAAGGATCCCAGCCGGAAGATCGCCACGATCGCGAGGGTGAAGCCGATCTTGCGGCGGAGGTCGGGGGTGCGGAAGATCCGCGCAACGGCGCCAAACACTACCTAAGGTCTCCTGCTCAATTCTGTGGTGCGGGATACAGGTCGAGCTTGCCACGCGCTCCCGGAGGGAGTCGGCGTGACAAGCTCGACCGACAAGCTGCTGGTGCTACTTGATGGATCCGCCCGCAGCGACGATCTTCTGCTCGGCAGAGCTGGAGACCTTGTCGACCGCGACGTTCAGCTTAACCGCAATGTCGCCGTCCCCGAGGACTTTGACCTTCTCGTTCTTGCGGACAGCACCCTTGGCGACCAGGTCGCCGATGGTGACGTCGCCGCCCTGGGGGTAGAGCTCCGCGAGAGCGGACAGGTTCACGACCTGGTACTCGACCCGGAACGGGTTCTTGAAGCCGCGCAGCTTCGGGGTGCGCATGTGCAGCGGCATCTGCCCACCCTCGAAGCCGACTCGCACCTGGTAGCGGGCCTTGGTGCCCTTGGTGCCGCGACCGGCGGTCTTTCCCTTGGAGCCCTCACCGCGACCCACGCGGGTCTTGGCCTTCTTGGCTCCGGCAGCGGGGCGGAGGTGGTGGACCTTGAGCACGTGCTCCTTGGTCGCCGGCGCCGCCGCGCCCTTCGTGGTGGTCGCCTGCGCGGGAGTCGTGGACTCCGCGGCGGCGGCCTTCTTCGTCTCAGCCATTAGTCAATCTCCTCGACCTTCACCAGGTGGGCGACGGTCTTCACGTATCCGCGGTTCTGGGCGTTGTCCTCGCGGACGACGCTCTGACCGATCTTCCTGAGGCCGAGCGAGCGCAGCGTGTCGCGCTGGTACTGCTTCTCGCTGACCTTCGACTTGATCTGGGTCACCTTGAGCTGGGCCATCAGGCACCTGCCTTCGCGTTGGACGCGGCGGCGAGGGCGTCGGCCTCGGCACGGACGAGACGTGCCGGCGCGACCTGGTCGAAGTCGAGACCACGACGAGCGGCGACGGCGCGCGGCTCCTCGAGCTGCTTCAGAGCCTCGACGGTCGCGTGGACGATGTTGATGGTGTTCGACGAGCCGAGCGACTTGCTCAGGACGTCGTGGATGCCGGCGCACTCGAGGACGGCGCGGACGGGACCGCCGGCGATGACACCGGTACCCGCGGCGGCGGGGCGCAGGAGCACCACACCGGCGGCGGCCTCACCCTGGACGGGGTGCGGGATGGTCGAGGCGACGCGGGGGACGCGGAAGAAGTTCTTCTTCGCCTCCTCGACGCCCTTGGAGATGGCGGTCGGGACCTCGCGGGCCTTGCCGTAGCCGACGCCCACCAGTCCGTTGCCGTCTCCGACGACCACGAGCGCGGTGAAGCTGAAGCGACGGCCGCCCTTGACGACCTTCGACACGCGGTTGATGGTCACGACGCGCTCGAGGAACTGGCTCTTCTCGGCGTCACGGCCACCGCGGTCGCGGCCACCCTGGTTGCGGTCGCGGCCGCCGCGGCGGGGCTCACGAGCCTCCTGCTGCGGCTGCGTGGACGCAGCGGTCTCGACGGGGGCCTCCGACACAGCGGCGACCTCGGGTTCCTTGTTCTCTGCGGCGCTCACAGGTTGAGCCCTGCCTCTCGTGCTCCATCGGCGATCGCGGCGACGCGACCGGCGTACTTGTTGCCTCCGCGGTCGAAGACGACCGCCTCGACACCGGCGTTCTTGGCGCGCTCGGCGACGAGCTCGCCGACCTTGCGAGCCTTGGCGGTCTTGTCGCCGTCGAACACGCGCAGGTCGGCCTCGAGGGTCGACGCCGACGCGAGGGTGCGGCCCTGAGCGTCGTCGACGACCTGCACGAAGACGTGGCGGGCCGAGCGGTTGACGACGAGGCGGGGGCGCTCGGCGGATCCGACGACCTTCTTGCGCAGACGGTCGTGACGACGACCGCGCGCAGCGGACTTGCTCTTTCCTCTGGTTCCGAGTCCCATGATCACTTACCGCTCTTTCCGGCCTTGCGGCGAACGACCTCGCCGGCGTAGCGCACGCCCTTGCCCTTGTAGGGCTCGGGCTTGCGGATCTTACGAATGTTGGCGGCCACCTCACCGACGGCCTGCTTCGAGATGCCGTGCACGGTGAGCTTGTTGTTGCCCTCGACCGTGAACGAGATGCCCGCGGGCGGGGTGACGACGACCGGGTGCGAGAAGCCGAGCGCGAACTCGATGTCCGAGCCCTTCGCCAGCACGCGGTAACCGGTTCCGACGACCTCGAGGCCCTTGGAGTAGCCCTGCGTGACACCGATGATGTCGTTCGCGATGAGCGTGCGGGTGAGGCCGTGGAGCGAGCGCGACTCGCGCTCGTCGTCGGGACGCGAGACCAGCACCTGGCCGTTCTCGACGGACACCTGGATGGGGCTGGCGACCGAGACGGTCAGCTCGCCCTTGGGGCCCTTGACGGTCACAGCGGATCCGGCGACGGAGACGTCGACGCCCGCCGGGATCTCGATGGGGAGTCTTCCAATACGCGACATGAGGGGTTACCACACGTAGGCGAGGACTTCCCCACCCACGCCCTTCTTCTCGGCCTGGCGGTCGGTCAGGAGACCGCTCGAGGTGGACAGGATGGCGACGCCGAGGCCGCCGAGCACGGTGGGGATCTCGGCCGACTTCGCGTACACGCGGAGTCCGGGCTTCGAGACCCGCTTGATGCCGGCGATCGAGCGCTCGCGGTTCGGGCCGTACTTGAGGGAGATGGAGAGCGTCGTGCCGACGCGCGCCTCCTCGACCTTCCAGTCGGCGATGTAGCCCTCGGTCTTGAGGATCTCGGCGATGTTCGCCTTGAGCTTCGAGCCCGGGAGGGTGATGGAGTCGTGGTGCGCGGAGTTCGCGTTACGGATTCTGGTCAGCAGATCTGCGACCGGATCAGTCATGGTCATGGCTGATGGTGCCTTTCTCGCCTGGTTTCGGCACCCTTTACAAGAGTGACGACCTGTGGTGTGGGACGGCGCCGACGACGTCGACGCCCATGCGGCCGCGCGAACGCAGGCCAACGAGCCATGCTACATGGCCGAGGTCCTGCGGTCGAGGGCCGATCGTGCACGGGATCCGGGGATCCCGCGTGGCGCCCGCCGCCGGCTCCGGACGGACCGGTCCGGCGGCGGACGCACGACGAGGCCGGAGGGCGGTTCTCACCGTCCCCCGGCCTCGTGGCTTGCTGCTTACGCGTTGTCCGACGACTTGAACGGGAAGCCGAGCTGCTTGAGCAGCGCGCGACCCTCGTCGTCGGTCTTGGCGGTGGTCACGACGGTCACGTCGAAGCCGCGGACGCGGTCGATGCGGTCCTGGTCGATCTCGTGGAAGATCGACTGCTCCGTGATGCCGAAGGTGTAGTTGCCGTTGCCGTCGAACTGGCGGTCCGACAGCCCGCGGAAGTCGCGGATGCGGGGCAGCGCCACCGAGAGCAGGCGGTCCAGGAACTCCCAGGCGCGGTCGCCCCGGAGGGTGACGTGAGCGCCGATGGCCTGACCCTCGCGCAGCTTGAACTGCGCGATGGACTTGCGGGCCTTGGTGACCTGCGGCTTCTGACCGGTGATGGCGGTGAGGTCCTTGACCGCGCCGTCGATGATCTTGCCGTCGCGGGCGGCCTCACCGACACCGGTGTTGACGACGACCTTGACCAGGCCGGGGACCTGGTGGACGTTGCCGAAGCCGAACTGCTCCTTGAGAGCGGGGATGATGTCGGCCTGGTACTTGGCCTTGAGCCGCGGCTGAACCTTCGCAGCCACTGCGGTGGTGTCAGTCATTACAGTTCCTCACCCGACGCCTTCGCGTAGCGCACGCGAACGGTCTTGGTCACGCCGTCCTTGGTGACGGCCACGTTGCGGTGGCCGACCCGGGTCGGCTTCTTGGTCTTCGGGTCGACGAGCGCGACGTTGGAGATGTGGATCGAGGCCTCGACGGTCTCGATGCCGCCCTCCTTCGAGCCGCGCTGCGTCTGGCCGACGCGGACGTGCTTCTTGACGAAGTTCACGCCCTCGACGACGACGCGGTTGCGCTCGACCAGCACCTCGAGGACCTTGCCCTGCTTGCCGCGGTCTCCACCGCGGGCCTGGGTAGCGCCCGAGATGACCTGGACGAGGTCACCCTTCTTGATCTTGGCCATGACTAGATAACCTCCGGTGCCAGCGAGACGATCTTCATGAACTTCTTGTCGCGGAGCTCGCGACCGACCGGTCCGAAGATGCGGGTGCCACGGGGGTCCCCGTCGTTCTTGAGGATGACGGCGGCGTTCTCGTCGAACTTGATGTACGAGCCGTCGGCGCGACGGGTCTGCTTGATGGTGCGGACGATGACGGCCTTGACCACGTCGCCCTTCTTCACGTTGCCACCGGGGATCGCGTCCTTGACGGTGGCGACGATGATGTCACCGAGGCCCGCGTAGCGGCGGCCGGAGCCTCCGAGGACGCGGATGGTGAGGAGCATCTTGGCACCGGTGTTGTCGGCGACCTTGACTCGGGATTCTTGCTGAAGCATGTGTCTCTCCTGCTAACTCAAGTAGGCCGCGGCCTACTTGGCCTTCTCGAGGATCTCGACCAGGCGCCAGCGCTTGGTGGCGCTGAGGGGACGGGTCTCGCTGATGACGACGGAGTCGCCGATGCCGGCGGAGTTCAGCTCGTCGTGGACCTTGACCTTGGACGTACGGCGGATGACCTTGCCGTACAGCGGGTGCTTCACCCGGTCCTCGACCTCGACGACGATGGTCTTGTCCATCTTGTCGCTGGTGACGTAGCCGCGACGGGTCTTGCGGTATCCGCGAGCGCCCGCCTCCTTCACGTCGTGGGCGGCCGACTCGTGGCCGGCGCTGTCATTGACGGTTGCCATTACTTGGCCTCCTCGTTCGACTCGGTCGCCTCGACCTCGGCCTTGGCGGCCTTCTTGGTCTTGGGCTTCTTCTCCGCCTTGGCCGGGGCCTCGACGGGTGCGGGGGTGGCGCGGATGCCCAGCTCGCGCTCACGGATGACCGTGTAGATGCGGGCGATGTCGCGCTTGACGGCACGCAGGCGGCCGTTGGTGTCCAGCTGACCGGTGGCCGACTGGAAGCGGAGGTTGAACAGCTCCTCCTTGGCCTTCTTCAGCTCGGTGACGAGACGCTCGTCCTCGTAGGTGTCGAGCTCGGCGGGGGCGAGCTCCTTGGATCCGATCGCCATTACGCGTCTCCCTCCTCGCGCTTGATGATGCGTGCCTTGAGGGGCAGCTTGTGGATGGCACGGGTCATGGCCTCACGAGCGAGCTGCTCGTCGACGCCGGCGACCTCGAAGAGGACGCGACCCGGCTTGACGTTCGCGACCCACCACTCCGGCGAGCCCTTACCGGAACCCATGCGGGTCTCGGCGGGCTTCTTGGTGAGCGGACGGTCGGGGTAGATGTTGATCCACACCTTTCCGCCACGCTTGATGTGACGCGTCATCGCGATACGAGCGGACTCGATCTGACGGTTGGTCACGTAGGCGGGGGTGAGGGCCTGGATGCCGAACTCACCGAACGACACCTTGGTGCCACCGGTGGCCTGGCCGGACCGGCCCGGGTGGTGCTGCTTGCGGTGCTTGACTCGACGCGGAATCAACATGGTTATGCCTCAACTCCTGCTGCGATGGGCGCCTCGCTCTGCTGGCGGGGTGCACGGCGCGGACGGTCGCTGCGCTCGGGGCGCGACGACTTGCTGTTCGCCTGCTCGCGGGCGAGCTCCTTGTTGGTGATGTCGCCCTTGTAGATCCAGACCTTCACGCCGATGCGGCCGAAGGTGGTCTTCGCCTCGTAGAAGCCGTAGTCGATGTTCGCGCGGAGGGTGTGCAGCGGCACGCGTCCCTCGCGGTAGAACTCCGAGCGGCTCATCTCGGCGCCGCCGAGACGGCCGGAGACCTGGATGCGGACGCCCTTGGCGCCGGCGCGCTGAGCGCCCTGCAGGCCCTTGCGCATCGCGCGGCGGAAGGCCACGCGGGCGGAGAGCTGCTCGGCGATGCCCTGCGCGACCAGCTGAGCCTCGGCCTCGGGGTTCTTGACCTCGAGGATGTTGAGCTGGATCTGCTTGCCCGTGAGCTTCTCGAGGTCGGCGCGGATGCGCTCGGCCTCGGCGCCGCGGCGGCCGATCACGATGCCCGGGCGGGCGGTGTGGATGTCGACGCGGACGCGGTCACGGGTGCGCTCGATCTCGATGCGGGCGACGCCCGCACGGTCGAGCTGCGTGGCGAGGAGTCGGCGGATCTTGACGTCCTCGGCGAGGTAGTCGCTGTACCGCTGGCCCTTCTTGGTGCTGTCGGAGAACCAGCGCGACACGTGGTCGGTGGTGATTCCCAGACGGAAACCGTAGGGGTTTACTTTCTGACCCATTACTTGGTCCCCTCCTCAGGAGTGGCCAGCACGACGGTGATGTGGCTGGTGCGCTTGTTGATGCGGAAGGCACGACCCTGAGCACGGGGCTGGAATCGCTTGAGGGTGGTTCCCTCATCGACGAAGGCGCGGGACACGATCAGGTCCTGGTCGTCGAGGTACTCGTTCGAGGCATCGGCCTTGACGCGAGCGTTGGCCATCGCCGAGGCGACGAGCTTGTAGACGGGCTCGGACGCACCCTGCGGCGCGAACTTCAGGATGGCCAGTGCCTCCTGAGCCTGCTTCCCGCGGATCAGGTTCACGACACGGCGAGCCTTCTGGGGGGTGACGCGGATGTGTCGCACGCGTGCGATCGACTCCACCATTTCTCTCCTCCTTCTCGTCGCCGCGTCAGCGGCGACGGCCCTTCTTGTCGTCCTTCTCGTGACCGCGGAAGGTCCGAGTGGGGGCGAACTCGCCGAGCTTGTGGCCGACCATGGTCTCGGTCACGAACACGGGGATGTGCTTGCGACCGTCGTGGACCGCGATGGTGTGGCCCAGCATCGCCGGGATGATCATCGAACGGCGCGACCAGGTCTTGATGACGTTCTTGTTGCCGGCTTCGTTGGCCGTGAACACCTTGCGGAGCAGGTGGTCGTCAACGAAGGGGCCCTTCTTGAGACTGCGAGGCATCTTCTACAACTCCTACTTGCGCTTCTTACCGGCGGTGCGGCGGCGAACGATGAGCTTGTCGCTCTCCTTGTTGGGGCGACGGGTGCGTCCCTCGGACTGACCCCACGGGCTGACCGGGTGGCGTCCACCGGAGGTCTTGCCCTCTCCACCACCGTGCGGGTGGTCGACCGGGTTCATCGCGACACCGCGGACGGTCGGGCGGACGCCCTTCCAGCGCATGCGGCCGGCCTTGCCCCAGTTGATGTTCGACTGCTCGGCGTTGCCGACCTCGCCGATCGTGGCGCGGCAGCGCGCATCGACGTTGCGGATCTCGCCCGACGGCAGGCGGAGCTGCGCGTAGGGGCCGTCCTTGGCGACGAGGCGGACCGAGGTGCCGGCCGAGCGGGCGAGCTTGGCGCCGCCTCCCGGCTTGATCTCGATGGCGTGGATGACCGTACCGGTCGGGATGTTGCGCAGCGGCAGGTTGTTGCCGGGCTTGATGTCGGCGCCGGCGCCCGACTCCACGACGTCGCCCTGCGAGAGCTTGTTCGGGGCCAGGATGTAGCGCTTGGTGCCGTCCACGAAGTGGAGCAGCGCGATGCGCGCCGTGCGGTTGGGGTCGTACTCGATGTGAGCGACCTTGGCGTTGACGCCGTCCTTGTCGTTGCGACGGAAGTCGATCAGACGGTACTGGCGCTTGTGGCCACCACCGATGTGACGCGTCGTGATGCGGCCGGAGTTGTTGCGGCCACCGGTCTTGGACAGCGGGCGCAGGAGCGACTTCTCGGGCGTCGAGCGGGTGATCTCGGCGAAGTCGGCAACGCTGGAGCCGCGGCGACCGGGGGTCGTGGGCTTGTACTTACGAATAGCCATTGTCTGTTTCCTCTACGCTTCTTCGGCTCAGCCGACGCTCGTGAAGATGTCGATGGAGCCGGACTTCAGCGTGACGATCGCGCGCTTGGTGTCCTTGCGCTTGCCGGTGCCGAACTTCGTGCGGCGGGTCTTGCCCTGGCGGTTCAGCGTGTTGATCGACGCGACCTCGACGCCGAAGATCTTCTCGATGGCGAGCTTGATCTCGGTCTTGTTCGAACGCGGGTCGACCACGAAGGTGTACTTGCCCTCGTCGATCAGGCCGTAGGACTTCTCCGAGACCACCGGGGAGATGATGACGTCGCGGGGGTCCTTGTTGAACGCGGCGGACTGGCTCATGCGTTCACCTCTTCCTTGTTGGACTCGACGCCCGACTTGGCCGCGATGAACGCGTCGAGCGCGCCCTTCGAGAACACGATGTCGTCGGAGACGAGCACGTCGTACGCGTTGAGCTGGTCGGCCGGCAGGATGTGCACGAACGGCACGTTGCGGAGCGAGAGCTCGGCGATGTAGTCGTCGCGCTCGAGCACCACGAGGACGTTGCGCGACACCGAGAGGGCGTCGAGCAGGACGAGGACGTCCTTGGTCCGGGGGGTGTCGCCGAGGGCGAGGGACTCGACCACGTGGATGCGGGCACCGCGGGCGCGGTCCGAGAGAGCACCGAGCAGAGCCGCGGCGATCATCTTCTTGGGGGTGCGCTGCGCGTAGCTGCGGGGAGTCGGTCCGTGGACCACGCCACCGCCGGTCATGTGCGGGGCGCGGATCGAGCCCTGACGAGCGCGACCGGTTCCCTTCTGCTTGAACGGCTTGCGACCGGCTCCGGAGACCTCACCGCGGTTCTTCGTCTTGTGGGTTCCCTGGCGCGCCGCGGCGAGCTGGGCCACGACGACCTGGTGGATGAGGGGGATGTTGGTCTGGACGTCGAAGAGCGCGGCGGGGAGCTCGACCGAGCCCGCCTTCTGGCCCTTGACGTCGATGATGTCGACAGAGGTAGCCATGGAACTACGCTCCCTTCACGGCGTTGCGAACGAACACGAGGCGACCGCGGGCACCGGGGACGGCGCCCTTGACGAGCAGCAGGCCCTTCTCGGCGTCGACGGAGTGCACCTTGAGGTTGAGCACGGTGACGCGCTCGCCACCCATGCGACCGGCCATGCGCATGCCCTTGAAGACACGGCTGGGGGTCGAGGAGGCGCCGATGGAGCCGGGCTTGCGGTGGTTGCGGTGCGAACCGTGCGAAGCCGAGACGCCCTTGAAGTTGTGACGCTTCATGACGCCGGCGAAGCCCTTGCCCTTGCTGGTGCCGACGACGTCGACCTTGGTGCCGGCCTCGAAGACGGCGTCCACGGTCAGCTCCTGGCCTGCCGAGTAGTCGGCGGCGTCGGAGGTGCGGACCTCGGTGAGGTGGCGGCGGGGGGTGACGCCCGCGGCGTCGAAGTGACCGGCGGCGGGCTTGTTCACCTTGCGCGGGTCGATCGCACCGGCGGCGAGCTGGACGGCGGTGTAGCCGTCCTTCTCCTCCGTGCGGACCTGGGTCACGACGTTGGGGCTGATCTCGATGACGGTGACCGGCACGAGCTTGTTGTTCTCGTCCCAGACCTGGGTCATTCCGAGCTTGGTGCCGAGGAGGCCCTTGCTGGTCTTCAGCGTGGGGGAAACAGTGACAGACATGGTGGCACTCCTCCTTAGAGCTTGATCTCGATGTTGACGTCGGCCGGCAGGTCGAGGCGCATGAGCGAGTCGACGGCCTTGGGCGTCGGGTCGATGATGTCGATGAGGCGCTTGTGGGTGCGCATCTCGAAGTGCTCGCGGCTGTCCTTGTACTTGTGGGGAGAACGGATCACGCAGACCACGTTCTTCTCGGTCGGCAGCGGCACGGGGCCGACCACCGTTGCACCGGCACGGGTGACCGTGTCGACGATCTTGCGCGCCGACGTGTCGATGACCTCGTGGTCGTACGACTTCAGTCGGATGCGGATCTTCTGTCCCGCCATGTGTGATCTCTCACTCTCTTGTTATTGCGTCGTACGCGACTCCCCCGGCCGGAGCCGGACTCGTCTCGCATTGGACGCGCTCGCGAAGGAACTCCGGTGACCCGGAAAAGTGCAACCAGTGTTCTTCTGTCAAAAGCACCGCACCCCTGGGGCGCTCCGATCGGCGTGCAGAACGCACGACGCACGGAGAGACCGTTGAGATGTCGGTTGTTGTCGTTCTGCTACCCGCCGCCTCGACGTCGCATCCGCGTGGCCGCCCTCTCGGGTCGAGCCTCCGCGATGCCGTCTCGGCACTGCCTGGCAGTGTCCCCCTCCGAGCAGCACGCCGCCCGAGAGGAAATTTTGAACTAGAAGAGTCTCCCACAGATGCCCCACCCCTGCAACCCGGGCGTGTCGCGCCGGAGGGCTCCTTCGCGAGCACGTCGTGACGGCCCCTGGGAGCCGGTCGCTCCGAGCAGCAGCGCGGGCCGGAGGGCCTCCCCCGCTACTCGAAGAGCAGCGCCCGGACGGCGGTCTCGGCCGACGCGGGGCGCGACGCGTCGATGGTCTCGCCGGCGCGGAAGTGGTCCAGAAGCCGCGGGTCGACGTAGCTGGCGCGGGCGACCGTCGGCGTGTTCCCGAGCACGTCCGAGGCGTCGCGCATCGCCTGGGCGATCGCGGAGTTCCGAGCGCGCTGTGTGGCCTGCGGGCCCGACTTCGCCAGGCTCAGCGCGGCCGCGACCGTGCCGTGCAGAGTGCGGAAGTCCTTCGCCGTGAAGTCGTCGCCGGCGCGCTCGCGCACGTAGTCGTTGATCTCGGGCGCCGAGATCGGCCGCCACTCCCGCCCGTCCTTCCAGGCGAGCAGGCGGGCGTTCGGCCCGCGACGCTTGAGAGCACGGACGACGCGCGAGAGGTCGTGGTCGAGGATCTCGCTCGTCCACGCCTGATGGCTCTTCCCGGGGAAGGCGAGGGCGACCCGGTCCCCGTGGGTCGTGGCGTGCGCGCACAGGAGCGTCGAGAGGCCGATGCTGCCGTGCTCCTTCGCGTACCTCTCGCTGCCGACGCGGAGCGATCCGGTGTCGAGCATCCGGAAGGCGGTGGCCAGCGCGCGCTCACGGCTGGGTCCGTCCGAGCGGAGGGCGATGGTCACGGCTCGGCGCGCCCCGGGCAGGGCCTCCGCGAGCCGCAGCGCCCGGTCGAACTTGATCCGGTCCTTCTGCTCGCGCCAGGTCGGATGGTAGATGTACTGGCGGCGGCCGGCGGAGTCGACGCCGGTGGCCTGGATGTGCCCGTTGGGGTACGGGGCGATCCAGACGTCCGTCCAGGCCGGCGGGATGCCGAGACGGTCGAAGCGCGCGCGCAGCTCCTTGTCGGCGACGGTCGCGCCCTTCGGGTCGCGGTAGCTGAAGCCGGAGCCCGCGCGCACCCGGGTGTAGCCGCGCCCGCTCGAATCGGTCCTGCGGAGTCGTTGCGCGCGAGTGTCAGCCATCGACCCGACGATAGGACGGCGGATCCGAGGCCCGCACCCGCTTGACGGCGGGGAGGAGCAGTCGGACGGCAGCCGCTACTCGTTGCCGATCCGCTTGTCGGCCTGGCGCTTCAGGTCCTCGATGCGGTCGTCGTACTTGCCGTTGGTGAGGCGGCTGGCGATCTCGCCCGCCTTCTCGAGGGTCTGGTCGGAGACCTGCTCGGCCTTCTCGCTCCGCAACGCGTCCTGGGCCTTCCGGCTGTTGAGCAGTTCGCCGGCCTGGCGTCCGAGCTTCCCGAGATCCACGATGATGCCTCCTTGTAAACGCGCACAGGGCGGCGCGTGCCTCAGTGTGGCGCTCCCGGCTGGGGGAACGGTGCGGGCGCGCCGGTCAGCCGGCCAGTGCGATCACCCGCTCCGCCGCGTCGGCCAGGGCGCGGCCGTAGGACGGACCGTGACCGGCGGCGTGGACGGCGAGCGGGTGCAGCTGGTGGAGCGGCACCCGCTCCTCGTAGCCGGCTTCCAGCGGATGCTGCTCGCGGTAGCCCTCGAGGACGGCGTCGAGGTGCGGAGCGCCGAAGAGTGCCAGCATCGCGAGATCGGTCTCGCGGTGGCCCCCGTGAGCGGCGGGGTCGATCAGGACGGCGCCGTCCGCCGACCAGAGCACGTTGCCGGTCCAGAGGTCCCCGTGGATCCTGGCGGGCCCCGCACCATCGTCGAAGGCTCCGGCCGCCACCCGGTCCAGAGCCTGCTCGACGAGCCGCGACTCGGCTGCCGTGAGGTTGCCCGCCTCCACGGCAGGGCCGAGGAACGGCCGCACCCGCTGCTCCGCGTAGAAGCGCCCCCACGAGTCGTCCGGGCGGCACGGCATCCCGCGGCGGCCGATGTACGCGGGGCCGGTCCATCCCGGGGGCGGCGCTCCGAACGCCGCGGCTCCGGCGTCGTGCGTCCGGGCGAGCGCGGCGCCGAAGGCCCGAGCCGACTCGGCGGAGGGTCGCGCGGAGCGGATCTCCTCCAGCTCGATGCGCCCGGGCGACACCCTCTCCACCCCGACACAGCGCGCACCGCCGTCCGCCTCGCGCAGCCAGTCCAGGCCGGCCGCCTCCCACTCGAAGAACTGCGGGAGGGCACGGGGGTCGCTCTTCACGAAGGGCATGCCGCCACGCTAGCCGGGCGTCCCCGGGAACGACGAGAGGGGCCGCCCGCCGAAGCGGACGACCCCTCTCGAGAGATCAGTAGGACGGACCTACTTGATGATCTTGGTGACCGTACCGGCACCCACAGTGCGTCCACCCTCACGGATGGCGAAGCCGAGGCCCTCCTCCATGGCGATCGGCTGGATCAGCGCGACCGTCATGTCGGTGGTGTCGCCGGGCATGACCATCTCGGTGCCCTCGGGCAGCGTGATGACGCCGGTGACGTCGGTGGTGCGGAAGTAGAACTGCGGACGGTAGTTCGCGTAGAACGGGTTGTGACGCCCACCCTCATCCTTGGACAGGATGTACGCGGTGCCCTCGAAGTCCGTGTGCGGCGTGACCGAACCCGGCTTGACGACGACCTGGCCGCGCTCGACGTCCTCGCGCTTGGTGCCGCGGAGGAGCAGACCGCAGTTCTCGCCGGCCCAGGCCTCGTCGAGCTGCTTGTGGAACATCTCGATTCCGGTGACCGTGGTCTTCTGCGTCGGGCGAATGCCGACGATCTCGACCTCGGAGTTCAGAGCGAGGGTTCCACGCTCCGCACGGCCGGTGACGACGGTTCCACGACCGGTGATCGTGAAGACGTCCTCGATCGGCATGAGGAACGGCTTGTCCTTGTCGCGCACCGGGTCCGGGATGGACTCGTCGACCGCGTCCATCAGGTCGAGGATCGACTGGGTCCAGGTGTCGTCGCCCTCGAGGGCCTTGAGGCCGGAGACGCGCACGACGGGGGCGTCGTCGCCGGGGAAGCCCTGCGACGAGAGGAGCTCGCGGACCTCGAGCTCGACGAGCTCCAGGATCTCCTCGTCGTCCACCATGTCGGCCTTGTTCAGCGCGACGAGGAGGTAGGGGACGCCGACCTGCTTGGCGAGGAGGACGTGCTCACGGGTCTGAGCCATCGGGCCGTCGGTGGCGGCGACCACGAGGATCGCGCCGTCCATCTGGGCCGCGCCGGTGATCATGTTCTTGATGTAGTCGGCGTGACCCGGGGCGTCGACGTGCGCGTAGTGGCGCTTCGGCGTCTCGTACTCGACGTGCGAGATGTTGATCGTGATGCCGCGCTGGCGCTCCTCGGGAGCGGAGTCGATCGACGCGAAGTCACGCTGGACGTTGGTCGCGGACGGGAACTTGTCCGCCAGAACCTTCGAGATCGCCGCGGTGAGCGTGGTCTTTCCGTGGTCGACGTGACCGATGGTTCCGATGTTGACGTGCGGCTTGGTCCGCTCGAACTTGGCCTTAGCCACTGTGGGTCCTCCTCAGGACTTAGGTGCAAGCATCCGCATCCGGGCGGCCGCACGGGGCGGCACGAGGACAGGAGGACTTGCGGGGGTTTTGTGTACGTATGTTACCGGCAGTGGTCGTGCGGCCGTCCCGCTGCGACAGGGGGCGCGCTGCACTCGGCAGCAAACCCGCACGACACTACCAGGCCGCCGCCGTTCCGGGGAACGGCGACGGCCCAGGGGCGGAGCTACTCGCCCTTGTTCTTTTGGACGATCTCCTCGGCCACGGCCTTGGGGACCTCGGCGTAGGTCTCGAACGTCATCGAGTAGACGGCGCGGCCCGAGGTCTTCGAGCGCAGGTCTCCGATGTAGCCGAACATCTCGGACAGCGGGACGTTGGCCCGGATGACCTTGATGCCGGTGGCGTCCTCCATCGACTGGATCATCCCGCGACGCGAGTTGATGTCGCCGATGACGTCGCCCATGTACTCCTCGGGAGTACGGACCTCGACGGCCATGAGCGGCTCGAGGAGGACCGGCTGCGCCTTGCGCGAGGCCTCCTTGAACGCGATCGAGCCGGCGATCTTGAACGCCATCTCGGAGGAGTCGACGTCGTGCGCCGCTCCGTCGACCAGGGTCGCCTTCACGCCGACCATGGGGTAGCCGGCGAGCACGCCGACCTGCATGGCGTCGCGGATGCCCGCGTCGACGGAGGGGATGTACTCGCGCGGGACGCGGCCACCGGTGACGCCGTTGACGAACTCGTAGGTCTTGTCGGCCTCGACCTCCATCGGCTCGATGGTGATCTGGACCTTCGCGAACTGGCCGGAGCCACCCGTCTGCTTCTTGTGGGTGTAGTCGTACTTCTCGACCGTGCGGCGGATCGTCTCGCGGTACGCGACCTGGGGCTTGCCCACGTTGGCCTCGACGTTGAACTCGCGCTTCATGCGGTCGACCAGGATGTCGAGGTGCAGCTCGCCCATTCCCTTGATGACCGTCTGACCGGTCTCCTGGTTCTGCTCGGTGCGGAAGGTGGGGTCCTCCTCCGCGAGCTTCTGGATCGCGGTGCCGAGCTTCTCCTGGTCCGCCTTCGTCTTGGGCTCGATGGCGACCTCGATGACGGGCTCCGGGAAGGTCATCGACTCGAGCACGACCTGCGCGGCCGGGTCGCTCAGGGTGTCACCGGTGGTGGTGTCCTTGAGGCCGATGACGGCGTAGATGTGGCCGGCGGTGACCGAGTCGACCGGGTTCTCCTTGTTGGAGTGCATCTGGAAGATCTTGCCGATGCGCTCCTTCTTGCCCTTGGTCGAGTTGATGACCTGGGCGCCGGAGTCGAGCTTGCCCGAGTAGACGCGGACGTAGGTCAGGCGGCCGAAGAACGGGTGCACGGCGACCTTGAACGCGAGCGCCGAGAAGGGCTCGGTCGAGTCCGCGTGGCGCATGATGACCTTCTCCTCGTCGCGGACGTCGTGCGCCTCGATGGCGGGGACGTCGAGCGGGGAGGGGAGGTAGTCCACGACAGCGTCGAGCATCGGCTGGACGCCGCGGTTCTTGAACGCCGAGCCGCAGAGCACCGGGTAGATCTCGGAGTTGACGGTCATCTTGCGGATGGCGCCCTTGATCTCCGCGACGGTGAGCTCCTCGCCGCCGAAGTACTTCTCGAGCAGCTCGTCGGAGGTCTCCGCGACGGTCTCGAGGAGCTTCTCGCGGTACTCCGCCGCCTTGTCGGCGAGGTCGGCCGGGATCTCCTCGATCTCGTACTTCGCGCCGAGCGCGACGTCGCCCTTCGAGTCGCCGCGCCACGTGAGCGCGCGCATCTCGACCAGGTCGACGACGCCCTCGAAAGAGGACTCCGCGCCGATGGGCAGCTGGATGACCAGCGGCTTCGCGCCGAGGCGCTTGATGATCGTGTCGACCGTGTAGTAGAAGTCGGCGCCGAGCTTGTCCATCTTGTTGACGAAGCAGATGCGCGGGACGTCGTACTTGTCGGCCTGACGCCAGACGGTCTCGGACTGGGGCTCGACGCCCTCCTTGCCGTCGAAGACGGCGACGGCGCCGTCGAGGACGCGGAGCGAGCGCTCGACCTCGACCGTGAAGTCGACGTGACCGGGGGTGTCGATGATGTTGATCTGGTTCTTGTTCCAGAAGCAGGTCGTCGCGGCGGACGTGATCGTGATGCCGCGCTCCTGCTCCTGCGCCATCCAGTCCATCGTCGCGGCGCCGTCGTGGACCTCGCCGATCTTGTGCGTGATACCCGTGTAGAACAGGATGCGCTCGGTGGTGGTGGTCTTGCCGGCATCGATGTGGGCCATGATGCCGATGTTGCGGACCTTGTTCAGGTCGGTGAGCACATCTTGTGCCACGGAGTTCCTCCGATAGGTGATGGAGCCAGCGCACCGGGTTCATGGCCGAATGGCTGGGATTCTGGTGGTGGCGGTCGCCCGGTCGCGGGGATCGGGCGATCCGCCGCCGGGACCGGGCCCGCAGCGGTGACGCCGCGGGCCCGGTGGTCGCGGTCGCCCGGGGGCGGCCGCGGGGTGCGCTACCAGCGGTAGTGCGCGAAGGCCTTGTTCGACTCGGCCATCTTGTGGGTGTCCTCGCGACGCTTGACAGCGGCGCCCAGACCGTTCGACGCGTCGAGGATCTCGTTCATGAGACGCTCGGTCATCGTCTTCTCGCGACGGGCCTTCGCGTAGCTGGTGAGCCAGCGGAGCGCGAGGGTGTTGGCGCGGTGGGGCTTGACCTCGACCGGGACCTGGTAGGTCGAGCCGCCGACGCGGCGGCTGCGGACCTCGAGGGTCGGGCGGACGTTGTCGAGCGCCTTCTTGAGGGTGACGACCGCGTCCTGGCCGTTCTTGCCGGCGACGCCCTCGAGGGCACCGTAGACGATGCGCTCGGCGAGGCCCTTCTTGCCGTCCAGGAGGATCTTGTTGACGAGCTGGCTGACGATGGGGGCGCCGTAGACGGGGTCTGCGACGACGGGGCGCTTGGGAGCGGGGCCCTTACGAGGCATTACTTCTTCTCCATCTTCGCGCCGTACCGGCTGCGAGCCTGCTTGCGGTTCTTGACGGCCTGGGTGTCCAGGGCGCCGCGAACGATCTTGTAGCGGACACCGGGGAGGTCCTTGACGCGACCGCCGCGCACGAGCACCATCGAGTGCTCCTGCAGGTTGTGGCCCTCGCCGGGGATGTAGGCGGTGACCTCGGTGCCGTTGGAGAGCTTCACGCGGGCCACCTTGCGGAGGGCCGAGTTCGGCTTCTTGGGCGTGGTCGTGTAGACGCGCGTGCAGACGCCGCGCTGCTGGGGGTTGGCCTTCAGGGCGGGCGCCTTGGTCTTGGTGACCTTCGGCGTGCGTCCCTTGCGGACCAACTGCTGAATCGTTGGCACTGGTTTTGCTCCTTGAATGCTGCACGGTGACAGCGGATCGATGGTCGACATTCGGCCCTCCCGTCTCCGGGAACGGCCGAGTTCATCTGGACCCGACGCACCCCGCGGCCCCGCGAGCGGGACCGGGAGGGTGAGGGGTATGCCGTGGGGGCCGCCCGATCGGACGAACCCGCGGATCCTCGCGGACCCGGTGGAGCGAAGTGCGGCGACCGCATCGACCCGGAGGCACGACACGAGCGCACGGCAAAGCGCACACCCGAATAATATTACGGGGAGTGACGGGGCCGGTCAACCGAGCGGCGTTCGCCCTGGGAGATGCCGCAGCGCCGCGACGAGCCGCGCCGGGACTCCGCCGTCACTCCCGCTCGTCGCCCTCCCAGCCCCAGTGGGGGCTGCGGCCGCCGGCGTCGCGACGGGCCAGGAGCAGGAGGAACAGGAGCTGGACGGCGGCCGCGAGCACGCCGGTCGCGATCGCGAAGACAGTGGGGGCGTGGTCGAGGATCCAGCCGAGGATCTCCCCCGGCTCCTGGCGGCCGAGCCCGTAGAGCGCTCCGCCCGTGACGAGGAAGAGCAGGTAGACGACGACCCCGGTCAGCAGCGACGGGCCGAGGACGCGGTGGACGGCGGGACGGGCGGCGAGGGTCACCATCGCGACCAGCACGGCGACGACGCAGACCGCCACCGACACCGGCCCCAGCAGCGGGCCGGCGTCGCGCTCGGGCACGACGTCCTGGTCCAGCAGGAGGCTGAGGACCCCGAACGCGCAGACGACCAGGGCGAGGTAGAGGAACGCGGCGAAGCCGGCCAGCGCGAGGCCGTAGCCCAGGCCGGCTCCGCGGCCCTGCCCCTGCCCCTCCGGAGTCACGACTGCGCGGCCGCTTCGCGCTCGGCGTTGCGGCGCTTGACGCCCCGGGCGCGGCCGGCGATCGCGGCGCCGCCCCAGACGCTCGCCTCCCGGCCGAGGACGCCGGCGGCGAGGACCGCCGCGAGGACTGCGGGATCGCGGACGTAGTCGAGCGCGAGGGAGCGGTCGATCGGCAGGGCGAGCGGTCCGACGGCGCTCCAGCCGCCGACCAGCGCGGCCGCGGCCGTGAGGAGGGCGACGAGGAAGCCGCCGAGGACGTAGGCCCACCAGCCCGCGCGGTTCACGACCAGCACGATCAGCGCCAGGCCGACCAGGAACGCGGCCACCGGGGCGAGGAAGAGCGCGGTCGGCGCAGCGTCGAGCGCGAGGGCGACCGGGTCGCCGCCGACGCGGTCGACGAGGAGGCGGATCGCCGTCAGGGCGACGAGGTACAGGACGGCGAAGACCGCGGTCGTCAGGAGGGCGAGCGCGAGGCCCGCGAGGCGGTTGCCGGAGCGCCGGACCGGCTCGGGCTCGGCCTCGACCGGCCCGAGGGCGCTGGGGGCGGACGCCGCGGCGGCCGGGGCGGCGGGCTCGACGGTCGGCTGCCGACCCGTCACGGGTTCGGGCCAGACGTACTCCCGGGTCGGCTGGGGTCCGGTTCCGCCGGACGTCTCGGTCGCGGAGGGGATCCGCGTGGTCTCGGCGTCGCTGCTCCAGGTCACCCGGACAGCATAGGCACGCCTTCCGCCGCGCCCGGTGCGCCGCGCGGCTCCCCGTCGACGGGGGACAGCGCCGACCGTCTACTCGAGCGGGTGGAGGAGGCGGTGCAGGAACTGCCGTGTGCGCGGCTCGCGCGGCTCCCGGAGGATCTCCGCAGGGGCGCCCCGCTCGACGACCACGCCGTCGGCCATGAAGACGACCTCCGAGGCCACCTGCCGGGCGAACTCGAGCTCGTGCGTCACGACGAGCATGGTCCAGCCCTCCCCCGCCAGCTCCCGCATCAGCGAGAGCACGTCGCCGACCAGCTCCGGGTCCAGCGCCGAGGTGGGCTCGTCGAAGAGGAGCAGATCGGGCCGCAGCGCGAGCGCCCGGACGATGCCCACGCGCTGCTGCTGACCGCCGGAGAGCTCGAAGGGGTAGGCGCTCCCCCGGCCGCCGAGGCCGACGCGCTCGAGCAGGCGCTCCGCCTCCGGGACCACCTCGGACGCGGGACGGCGCTGCACTCGCAGCGGCCCCTCCGTCACGTTCTGGAGGACGGTCAGGTGCGGGAAGAGGTTGAAGTGCTGGAAGACCATCGCGGAGTGGTCGCGCAGCCCGGTCAGCGCCTTCCGTCCGACGCCGCGGTCGAAGTCGAGGACACTGCCGTCGGCGAGCTCGACCAACCCGCCGTCCGGCACCTCGAGGCTGTTCAGCGAGCGCAGGACGGTGGTCTTGCCCGAGCCGGACGGCCCGATCAGGGCGACGACCTCGCCGCGGTGGACCTCCAGGTCGATGCCGCGCAGCACCTCCACCCCGCCGAACGACTTGCGGAGGCCGCGGGCCGTGAGCACGGGCCGGGCGTCGGTCGGAGTGTCAGCGGGCGACATAGCGGTCCAATCGCTTCTCGAGCAGGCCCTGGCCGCTGGAGAGCACCAGGCAGATGAGCCAGTAGATCAGAGCGGCCTCGAGGTAGAGGAGCATGAACTCGCTCGACGCGGTGGCGATCTTCTGCGCCTGCCGGAAGAGCTCGGTCACCAGGATGAGGGAGGCCAGCGAGGTGTCCTTCACCAGCGAGATGAAGGTGTTCGACAGCGGGGGGACGGAGACGCGCGCGGCCTGCGGGAGGATGATGCGCCGCAGCGAGAGCGAGCGGCTCATGCCGATCGTGTGCGCCGCCTCCCACTGCCCCTTCGGGACGCTGAGGATCGCCGCGCGGATCACCTCCGCCGCGTAGCCGCCCACGTTGAGGGCGAACGCGATGGTGGCGCTGGGCCAGGGGTCGATCTTCAGTCCGAGGCTCGGCAGCCCGTAGAAGATCACGAACAGCTGCACCAGGAGCGGCGTGCCCCGGATGACGGAGATGTAGGCACGCGCGATCCAGGAGAGGATCCGCACCCGGGAGAGCCTCATCAGGGCGACCGCCAGCGCGAGCACGAGCCCGATGGCGAAGCTCGCCAGCGCGAGCGGGATCGTCCCGACGATGCCCCCGGAGAGGATCGGCCAGAACGACCGGAGGACGAGGTCCATTGTGTTCTCCCGCCTTCGCGGGAGGATCCGCGGTCGGCTCGATCGGGTGGTGGCGTCGGGGGCGGATCGTCTCCGCCTCCTGGGGAATGCTGGCACGCTTCGCTCCGGGGCGGGCGCCCTTGCGGGCGGACCCGCTGCCTGAGCCGCTCCGCCGCTCCCCCGCGTCGGGGCCGCTCACGCACGAGACGGCCCCTCCCGGAAGGGGAGGAGCCGCCTCGGGGTGGGGCTACTGGGAGACGTCGGCTCCGAAGTAGCGCTCGGAGATGGAGGCGAGGGTGCCGTCCTCGCGCAGCTCGTCGAGGGCGGAGTCGAAGGCCTCGACGAGGTCGTCCGAGCCCTTCGGGAAGGTGAAGGCGCTCTCGGAGGTGTCGTCGGTGGTGACGGCGACCTTGAGGCCCGCGGCCTGGTCGGGGTAGGTCGTGGACCAGTCGAGCCAGGTGAGGCGGTCGTTCACGGTCGCGTCCACGCGGCCCTGCTCGACGAGGGCGATGGCCTGCGCCCAGCCCTCGACGCCCTCGACCTCGGCGCCGTTCTCCTGCGCGACGGTGTACCAGTTGCTCGAGAGCGACTGCGCGGTGGTCTTGCCGGAGAGGCCGGCGAGGTCGGTGATCGAGGTGTCGCTCGAGGGGACGATCACGACGCCGGGGCTGACCGAGTACGGCTCCGAGAAGTCGTACTTCGCCTCGCGCTCGTCGTTGATCGAGACCTGGTTCGCGATCACGTCGAAGCGCGCTCCGTCCAGGCCCGCGAACATCGCGTCCCACTGCGTCTCCTGGAAGTCGGGCTCGACGCCCAGCTTCTCGGCCACGGCGGTGATCACGTCGACGTCGTAGCCGGTGAGAGCTCCGGTCCCGCCGTCGGCGTGGAAGGAGAAGGGCGGGTAGGTGCCCTCGGTGCCGATGGTGAGCTTCCCCGACTCCTCGACCTCGGCCAGGGTCAGGCCGGAGCTCGCGGAGGCGGTGCCCTCGCCGCTCGAGCCGGAGACCACGTCGTCGGTCGAGGCGGGCGCGCAGCCGGCGAGGACCAGGGCGGCGGCGGCGGCGGTCGTGCCGAGCAGGACGCGCAGGGAGGTGCGGGCGGAGAGGGTCACGGTGTTGTCCTTCGGTGCATCACGGAGTCGTGGCGGTCCCGCTGCGCCGGATGCGGCGCGGGGATCGACGAGGGGACGGGTCGTCCCGGGGCGGACCGCTGCTCGGCGGAACCGCCCGGAGTGACGATAACCAGTGGAGGGGGCGGCCCTATTCCCGGATGTCGCCGTGTGACGCCGGGAGTCCGGCCAGGAAGTGCTCGGCGCCGGCGACCTCGTCGCTCGTGAGGCCCGTCGCCGACTCCGGACGCACCAGGTGGAAGGGGGTGCTCTGCTCGCGGGCCCAGTCGTAGGCGTCCTCGTGGAGGTTGTCGTCGATCCACACCACGGCGTCGATCGCGCCGCGCTCGGCGGCCGCCTCCAGCCACACCGCGACGGGCTGGAGCTTGCCCGTCCGGCCAGGGAACCGCGGGTCGCGCGGGAGGCCGCCGTCGAAGACGATCGCCTCCGTGCCCGCCGGCAGCCCGAGGTCCTGGGCGAGGACCCGCGTCAAGCGCGGCGGCCAGGTCGTGGCCCACACGATCGTGCCGACCGCGGCCAGGCGGGCGACGAGCGCCGCCCGCTCCGGCTCGAGCTCCAGGCGGTGCGAGCCCGAGGCGCGATCGCTGCGGACGGAGGGGTTCAGGACGCCGTCGACGTCGAGCAGGATCAGGGCGGCCATGCCTGTCACCGTAGCGGCGGCGGGGCGGATCGCGCGAGGAGCGCTAGCGTGACGGGATGCCTTCGTCCCTCCTGCTGCCGGGAGGCCGCACAGCCGTGCTGGGGCCGGATCCCGTGCGTCCGGAGGCGCTGCTGCTCACGGTCGACGGCGCGGAGCAGTCGCTGATCGATCCGGGCGATCCCCGTGCTCTGCTCCTCGAGTACCTCGCGCGCCTCGGCGCGGTGGTCGACGCCGCCGCCCCGCCCGGCGAGCCGCTGCGCGTGCTGCACCTCGGAGCCGGAGCCCTGGCCCTGGCCCGGTACGTCGCCGCGACCCGGCCGGGCTCCGAGCAGCTCGCGGTGGAGAGCGCGGCAGGACTCGTGGAGTTCGTGCTCGAGCACGCGCCGCTCCCCCGCGGCGCGCGCGTCCGACTCCTCACGGCCGACGCCGCAGGGCCCCTGCCGCCCTGGAGCGCCGACCTCGTCGTGCTCGACGTCTACGACGGGGACGAGATCCCGGAGCCGTTCTACCGCGCGTCCGTCCTCGCTCCGCTCGCCGCCCGCGTCGGCGCCGACGGGCTCCTCGCGGTCAACGTCGCCGACGACGCCGACCACCGGAGGCTGGACCGCCTGCGCGGGGTCGTCCGGGAGCTGCTCCCGGTCACCGCAGCGGTCGGATCGACGGCCTTCGTCGAGGGGCGCACCGGCGGGAACGCGATCCTGCTCGCCTCAGGCTCGGCGCTCGCCGACCACGTCGCCGGCCGCCTGCTGCGCGCCGGCCCGCACCCGGTCTCCGCCGCGGCGGATGGCGACGTCGTGGTCGCCGAGGTGGCGGTAGAAGTCGACCCGTGAGTCGAGAGTGACGCCGGTCTCGAGGTACTTGGCGCGGATCCGCTTGATGTAGGTGCGGACGGTGTGCTCGGCGACGCTGAGGTCGACCGCGACGGTGCGGACCGCGGCACCCGCTCCGTAGGCGCGCATCACCCGGCTCTCCTGCGGGCTCAGCACCGGGCGGCGCTCCTCGCGCCCGTGCACGAGCCGGTGGCGGGCGGTGTCCGAGATCCAGGTGCGGCCGGAGGCGACCGAGACGACCGCCGCCGCGAGCTCGCTGGGGTCGTCGCCCTTCCAGACGTACGCCGCCCTCTCCCGTCGCAGCACGGCCCGCACCGGCTCCAGGGAGTCGGAGGAGGAGAGCACGACGAGGCCGACGGTCCAAGCCGCCGCACGCTCGAGGGCGTCGGCCACCTCCTCGCCGGGCACGCCGTCCAGGTCGAGGACCGCGATGCGGTCGACGCCCTCCTCGTCGTGCGAGAACTGCGGCAGCAGCTGCGCGAGCAGCGCCTGCAGCGCGGCACGCTCGATCGCTGGTCCGTCGACGACGGCCAGCGTGAACCGATCGAATCCGGTCACGGGGGTCCCCTAGCAGGGGCAGGTTCGGGT
The DNA here is from genome assembly GCF_002932015.1 of Rathayibacter sp. AY1H3. Taxonomy (NCBI): domain Bacteria; kingdom Bacillati; phylum Actinomycetota; class Actinomycetes; order Micrococcales; family Microbacteriaceae; genus Rathayibacter; species Rathayibacter sp. AY1H3. Next base: position 46,673 of record NZ_PSUU01000017.1, on the reverse strand, counting down.
CCGCCCCGGCTGCACCGTAGCGGTCCGCGACGTCGTCGTGCACGTGATGGGACATTCCGTCTCAGTGGGAGGACGCCCCAGAGCACTCCGGATCGGCTCACGGAGCGCGTGGAGGACCACCCGCGGCACCGTCTCCGGCTAGTGTCCCTCTCCATGGACGACAGCGCAGAGGGCTCCCGGCGGGCCCGGAGGATCCCCGCGGAGCAGGTCCGCAGCCGCATGATCGCCACGGCGCGCGACGTCGTCTCGAACCACGGCCTCACGGTGAGCTTCGCGCACCTGCCCATGGAGGAGTACATCCGCCTGGCCGGCGTGCCGCGCAGCTCCGTCTACCGGATCTGGAGCACGCGCGAGGAGTTCGTGGCCGACCTGGTCGGCGAGGTCTTCGTGCGGGACCGGTACGCGGAGGGCGCCGATCCCGAGGCCCAGCAGGAGATGCGCGAAGTCTACGAGCGCTCCACCGATCTGCTCTCCACGGCCGCCGGCCGCCGCCGGGTCGCCTGGGAGACCATCCGCATCGGCGCGCGGGCCAATGCCGAATCGCTCCGCCGCTCCGCCGACTGGTCGTCGTACAACGCGCTGCTCGCCTGCACCTTCTCGATGGAGGAGGGGCCTGCACGCGACGCCGTGCGCGCCACGGCGAAGCGGATCGAGGGCATGCTCACGCGCCGGATGCGCGACTTCTACGAGGAGACGCTGCAGGTCTTCGGCGGGACGATGCGCCCGGGATTCACGACGCTCCAGCTCGCCCACCTCACCGCGATCGTGATCGACGGGCTCGCCCACCGCGGCCGGCTCCTCGACGACGACCTCGACGCTCCGGTGACCGCCCCCGGCCTCGACGGCGAGCCGGTCGAGTGGACCCTGGCGGCCTGGACGATCCGCTCGATCGTCGACGGGATGCTGGAGCCGGTCGCGGAGGACTGAGCGGACCCCGCGACCCGGATCACTCGTCCGGTTCGGTGAACCCGTCGATCAGCAGCAGCACCGACACCACCGCCAGTGACGGTCCGTCGGGATCGGCCGGGTCGAGCGGGCCGGTCACCAGCTCCGGTGCCGCGATCCGCGCGATGCACAGACCCTCGATCAGGGCCGAGACGGCGGAGGCGAGAGCGGCGGCGCCGCGGTCCGGGCGCAGCCGGAGCCCCGCCTCGGCGAGGGTGTGCTCGTAGTACTTCGCCATGTTGTCGATGAAGTGCAGCTGGCGGGACCGCAGAGCGGATCCGATGGCGGTCCGCGCCGGCTCCTCGTGCGAGCCCACCGCGCCGGCGAGAGCGATGAAGTTGCGCCAGTGCTGCGACGAGAAGATGTTGTCGACGTTCGCGTCGACGGCGACCCGGACGGAGGCGATCAGGGCCTCGCGGCGCTGCGCCGGGGTCGGCTCGGGGTCGAGGCTGCGGTGGAGGTGGGAGTTCCCGGCCCGCAGGGACGGCTGGTCGAGGCGGGTGGCGAGGACCCGCTCCGGGATCGCGGCGATCAGCTCGTCGTAGAACGACTGGCGAGTGGGCCAGATCCGGTAGACGGTGCTGCGCGGAACACCCGCCGAGCGGATGACGTCCTCGAGGGGCAGGTGGGCGACTCCGACGCGCAGGCCCTCGGCGCGGACGACCGCGAGAGCGGCGTCCAGCAGGCGGGTGCGGACCTGCTCGCGGGTCAGGCGGGGAGGACGCGCCGGCTCCTCCGCATCGAGGGGGTCGTCGCTCATCAGGCCTCCGGCGCCGGGATGCACGGAGGAGCCTCCGACATCTACTGTCCAGCCGAGCGTACCCGGAGGGAGCGCGGAACGTGAGAGGAGATCGGAGACGGGCGCGGCCCGCGCATGCGGCTCGGGTGCCGCGCGGGCCGCGCTGCCTGTCCCCCAGGCGGCCTCCCCATGGGCCGGTCCGACCGTATGCTTCCCGACAGACGTCCGTCAACTGACGCGACATGGTGTCTCCTCGGCGGTGTCCGCCGACCGGTCACGAGGACCGCCTCCGGGACTCCTCCGCCGCCGGGAGCGCCCTCGCCGCGGTCTGCGCTCGAGAGGCGTGCGGAGCGGACAGCTCGCCCGCGACGACGTCCGACACGACGACGGTGGCGTGCTCGACGAGGTCGACGTTCCGGGTCAGCCGCGCGTGGTGGCACGGGCTCGCGTCGACGTCGACCACGAGCTTCGCGAAGCGCAGAGCATCGCCGAGCCGCGCGAACGGCGAGAGCTCGGCGACGAGGGACGGCACGTCCGCCGCGGCGAGGTAGGTGTAGCGGCAGGTCGAGACCACGTAGTCGTCGACTCCGGCCGTCGCCGATCCGGTCGCGACCATGATGTCGCCGAGGTCGACCGGCGCGGTGGCGAGGCCGAGCGCCACCGCGGCGGTCACCTGGATGTCACCCACCAGCGCCGTCACGTGCACGCCGGCGGGCCAGGGCGGCAGGGAGCCGAGCTCGGTCGATCCCGTCCGCAGGCCCTTGCCCGCCGCCGAGGCGAGGGCGTCGATCATCGGCACTCCCGTGCACTCCCCCGCGTGCTCGGCGTCCTCCGAGACGGCGTCCCCGCAGGAGGCGAGCATCGCCGAGACGCTCAGCCGGCTCTGCGGGTCCAGTCCTGCGATCACCGCGGGGCTGACCTGGCCGGAGTCGTCGACCATTCGTCCGAGGCGCTCCGCGACGTCGGATCCCGTGTTCGGGGTGCCGAAGGTGAGGACGGACGAGACCATCGAGGCGACGGCGGTCCCGTCGACCGAGCCGCTCAGCGCCTGGCGGGCGGCGAGCCCTCCCATCGAGTGCGCGACGACGACGGCGCGGTGCCCGGTCGCGGAGACGAGGCAGGCGATCGAGGAGGCGAGCGCGTCGCTGATCCCCGGGTCGGTGACCCAGCGCGCGGCGAGCCGGCGGTAGTCGAAGGTGTAGACCGCGGCGCCGTCGATCTGCTGCAGCCGGCCGAGGAGGGACGGCTCGGAAGCGTCGAGCGGAGCGGTCGCCGACTCCGACGACACCATGTCGACGAGATGGGAGAAGGCCCCTGTGCGGTCGGCGTCGTGCGTCGCCGTGCCCAGCCAGCCGTGCAGCATCACGATGGGGACCAGCGCGGCGGCGGAGCGCGGCCGGACGTCGTCGCCCGCGAGCACGGGAGCCAGCTCCGCGACGCCGCAGGACGAGGGTGCGACCGCCTCTGCCGCCTCCGCCCGCCCCGCGGGCACCACGACGACGCCGACCACCACGAGCAGTGCGGCCAGCACGACGATCACGAGTCTCATCCGCGCGTTTCCTCACGTGCCGCGACCAGGACGGGGAACGGGTACAGGCTCGACCCGACGAGCACCCATCGAGTCAATCACCCCGCTCCTGCGGGGAAGGCCGCTCGTCGCGAACGGGCGGCCCCCCGTGCGGGTGACCGCGGGTCGGGGACGACGAAGGCCCCGCCGGTGTCCCGACGGGGCCTTCGATCGTTCAGCTCACCTGGATCAGCTGTAGTTGCCCGGCTCGTAGCCGTCGCTCGAGAACGAGTCGAAGTCGACGAACGAGAGGTCGGCGTCGCTGAACGCGGCGTCGTCCGCGAAGATGCGGTTGGGGTACCGCTCGGCCTTCGCCTCCTCGGTCGCCTCGACCGACACGTTCCGGTACTTGGGCAGACCGGTTCCCGCCGGGATCAGCTTTCCGATGATCACGTTCTCCTTCAGGCCCATCAGCGGGTCGCGCTTGCCCTCCATGGCCGCCTGCGTCAGGACGCGGGTGGTCTCCTGGAAGGACGCGGCCGACAGCCACGACTCGGTCGCGAGCGAGGCCTTGGTGATGCCCATGACCTCCTGGCGGGCGGACGCGGTCCGCTTGCCCTCGGTCAGAGCCGCACGGTTGACCTCGCTGTAGCGCGAGCGGTCGACGAGCTCGCCCGGCAGCAGCTCCGTGTCGCCGTGGTCGACCACGGTGACCTTGCGGAGCATCTGACGCACGATGACCTCGATGTGCTTGTCGTGGATCGGCACACCCTGCGAGCGGTAGACGCCCTGGACGCCGCCCACCAGGTGCTTCTGGACCTCGCGGACGCCCAGCACGCGCAGGACCTCCTTGGGGTCGACCGTTCCGACGTGCAGCTGCTGCCCGAGCTCGACGTGCTGGCCGTCCTCGATGAGGAGCTGCGAGCGCTTGAGCACCGGGTAGATGACCGCCTCGTCGCCGTTGTCCGGCTGGAGGATGACGCGGCGGGCACGGTCGGTGTCCTCGATGGTGATCCGGCCGGCGGCCTCCGCGATCGGCGACGCGCCCTTGGGGGTGCGGGCCTCGAAGAGCTCCTGCACGCGGGGAAGACCCTGCGTGATGTCGTCGGCCGAGGCCGATCCACCGGTGTGGAAGGTGCGCATCGTGAGCTGCGTGCCGGGCTCGCCGATCGACTGAGCCGCGATGATGCCGACGGCCTCTCCGATGTCGACGAGCTTGCCGGTGGCGAGCGAGCGGCCGTAGCAGGCCGCGCAGACGCCGACGGCGGACTCGCAGGTCAGGACGGAGCGCACCTTGATGTGGCGCACGCCCGCTCCGACCAGCTTCTCGATGAGCACGTCGCCCACGTCCTCGCCGGCCTCGGCGACGAGCTCGCCGGCCTCGTTCGACGCCGGGGTGGCGAGCGAACGGGCGTAGACGGAGTTCTCGACGTTGGAGTCCTTGATCCAGGCGCCGGTGGCGTCCTGGAGCATGATCGGCAGGTCGAGGCCCTTCGAGGTGCCGCAGTCCTCCTCGCGGATGATGACGTCCTGCGAGACGTCGACGAGTCGACGCGTCAGGTAGCCCGAGTCCGCGGTGCGGAGCGCGGTGTCGGCCAGGCCCTTGCGGGCACCGTGCGTGGCGATGAAGTACTCGGCGACCGACAGGCCCTCGCGGTACGAGGAGATGATCGGTCGGGCGATGATCTCGCCCTTCGGGTTGTTCACCAGGCCTCGCATGCCGGCGATGTTGCGCACCTGCAGCCAGTTGCCGCGGGCACCGGAGGTGACCATGCGGTTGATGGTGTTGTCCGTCGGGAAGTTCGCGCGCATGGCCTTGGCGACCTCGTCGGTCGCCTCGGTCCAGATCTTCACGAGCTCCTGGCGGCGCTCGGCCTGAGTGGTCAGACCCTTGTCGTACTCGGACTCGACCTTCGCGGCCTTCTTCTCGTAGCCCGCGATGATCTCGGGCTTCGACGGCGGCGTGAGGATGTCGGACAGCGCCACGGTGACACCCGAGCGGGTGGCCCAGTAGAAGCCGGCGTCCTTGATCCGGTCGAGGGAGGCGGCGACCTCCACCTTCGGGTAGCGCTCCGCGAGGTCGTTGACGATCCCGGAGATGGTCGTCTTGTCGGCGACCTGCTCGAAGTAGGGGTAGTCGACCGGCAGCGCCTCGTTGAAGAGGGCGCGGCCGAGCGTGGTCTCGAGGAGGACCGGCGCGGTGACCTTGCCGTTCTCGTCGATCTCGACGCCCTCGGGTGCCTGACCCTGCGCGAAGTACACGTCCGACATGCGGATCCTGACCTTCGAGTTCAGGTGCAGCGAGCCCTGGTCCTTCGCGAGGATCGCCTCCGAGACGGAGGAGAACGCGCGGCCCTCGCCGGCGGCGCCCTCGCGGATCGTCGTCAGGTGGTGGAGGCCGATGATCATGTCCTGCGTGGGCAGGGTGACCGGACGGCCGTCCGAGGGCTTGAGGATGTTGTTCGACGCGAGCATCAGGATGCGCGCCTCGGCCTGGGCCTCGACGGACAGCGGCAGGTGGACGGCCATCTGGTCGCCGTCGAAGTCCGCGTTGAACGCGGCGCAGACGAGCGGGTGCAGCTGGATCGCCTTGCCCTCGACCAGCTGGGGCTCGAAGGCCTGGATGCCGAGACGGTGCAGCGTGGGCGCGCGGTTCAGCAGGACGGGGCGCTCGCGGATGATCTCCTCGAGCACGTCCCACACCTGCGGGCGCGAGCGCTCCACCATGCGCTTGGCGGCCTTGATGTTCTGCGCGTGCGACAGGTCGATCAGGCGCTTGATCACGAACGGCTTGAACAGCTCCAGCGCCATCTGCTTGGGCAGACCGCACTGGTGCAGCTTGAGCTGCGGGCCGACGATGATGACCGAGCGGCCCGAGTAGTCGACGCGCTTGCCCAGCAGGTTCTGGCGGAAGCGACCCTGCTTTCCCTTGAGCATGTCGCTCAGGGACTTCAGGGCGCGGTTGCCGGTTCCGGTGACGGGGCGGCCGCGGCGGCCGTTGTCGAAGAGGGCGTCGACCGCCTCCTGGAGCATGCGCTTCTCGTTGTTCACGATGATCTCGGGGGCACCGAGGTCGAGCAGGCGGCGGAGTCGGTTGTTGCGGTTGATCACGCGACGGTAGAGGTCGTTCAGGTCGCTGGTCGCGAACCGGCCTCCGTCGAGCTGCACCATCGGGCGCAGCTCCGGCGGGATGACCGGGACGACGTCGAGGACCATCGCGGCCGGCGAGTTGCCGGTGGCGAGGAACGAGTTGACGACGCGCAGGCGCTTGATGGCGCGGATCTTCTTCTGACCCTTGCCCTCGGCGATCTGCAGGTGCAGCGTCTCGGCCTCGGCCTGGAGGTCGAACTGCTCGAGGCGCTTCTTGATCGCCTCGGCGCCCATGTAGGCCTCGAAGTAGACGCCGTACCGGTCGACGAGCTCGTTGAAGACCGCGTCCTCGGGCTTGAGGTCGCCGACCTTGAGGGTGCGGAACTGCTCCCACACGCTCTCGAGCCGCGCGATGTCCTCGTCGAAGGACTTGCGGATCTGGCCCATCTCCTTCTCGGCGCCGTCCTTCGTGCGGCGCTTCTGGTCGCTCTTGGCGCCCTCCGCCTCCAGGGCGGCGAGGTCGGTCTCCAGGCGCGCCAGGCGGTCCGCGATGCGGGAGTCGCGCTGGTCCGAGAGGGTCTTGATCTCGAGCCGGAGCTCGTTCTCGAGCCCGGGCATGTCGGCGTGACGGCCGTCGTCGTCCACGTCGATGATCATGTACGCCGCGAAGTAGATGACCTTCTCGAGGTCCTTCGGCGCCATGTCCAGCAGGTATCCGAGGCGCGAGGGGACGCCCTTGAAGTACCAGATGTGGGTGACGGGGGCGGCGAGCTCGATGTGGCCCATCCGCTCGCGGCGGACCGAGGACTTGGTGACCTCGACGCCGCAGCGCTCGCAGACGATGCCCTTGAAGCGGACTCGCTTGTACTTGCCGCAGGAGCACTCCCAGTCGCGAGAGGGTCCGAAGATCTGCTCGCCGAACAGGCCGTCCTTCTCGGGCTTCAGGGTGCGGTAGTTGATGGTCTCGGGCTTCTTCACTTCACCGTGCGACCAGCGACGGATGTCATCGGCCGTTGCGAGGCCGATGCGCAGCTCATCGAAAGTGGTTACGTCGAGCAATGTTTTCTCCTTGTCGGAAAACAGGGTGTCTCGTCAGAGACGGGAGGTCGTCAGATGCTGGCGCGGATCAGATGTCGTCGACGGAGGACGACTCGAACCGGGAGGAGATGTTGATGCCGAGCTCTTCCGCGGCGCGGTAGACCTCGTCATCGGTGTCGCGCAGGCTGACCGCGGTGCCGTCGGCCGAGAGGACCTCGACGTTCAGGCACAGGGACTGCATCTCCTTGATGAGGACCTTGAAGGACTCCGGGATGCCGGGCTCCTGGATGTTCTCGCCCTTGACGATGGCCTCGTACACCTTCACGCGGCCGAGGATGTCGTCCGACTTGATGGTGAGGAGCTCCTGGAGGGCGTAGGCGGCGCCGTAGGCCTCGAGGGCCCACACCTCCATCTCGCCGAAGCGCTGTCCGCCGAACTGCGCCTTACCACCGAGCGGCTGCTGGGTGATCATCGAGTACGGGCCCGTCGAGCGCGCGTGGATCTTGTCGTCGACGAGGTGGTGCAGCTTCAGGATGTACATGTAGCCGACCGAGACCGGGTCCGGGAAGGGCTCCCCGGAGCGGCCGTCGAACAGCTGCGTCTTGCCGGACGAGCCGATCAGGCGCTCTCCGTCGCGCGTCGGGGTGGTGGAGTCGAGGAGCCCTGCGAGCTCCTCCTCCGCCGCGCCGTCGAAGACGGGGGTCGCGACCTTGGTGCCGGGCGCCGCCTCGCGGGCGTGCTCGGGCAGGCGCGCGGCCCACTCCGGCTGACCCTCGACCTTCCAGCCCTGCTTCGCGATCCACCCGAGGTGGATCTCGAGGACCTGGCCGAAGTTCATGCGGCCGGGGACGCCGAGCGGGTTGAGGACGATGTCGACCGGGGTGCCGTCGGCGAGGAACGGCATGTCCTCGACCGGCAGGATCTTCGAGATGACGCCCTTGTTGCCGTGGCGGCCGGCGAGCTTGTCGCCCTCGGTGATCTTGCGCTTCTGGGCGATGTAGACGACCACGCGCTGGTTGACGCCCGAGCCGAGCTCGTCGTCGCCGTCCTGCGCGTCGAACACCTTGACGCCGATGATCGTGCCCTGCTCGCCGTGGGGCACCTTCAGCGACGTGTCGCGGACCTCGCGGCTCTTCTCGTTGAAGATCGCGCGGAGCAGGCGCTCCTCGGCCGAGAGCTCGGTCTCGCCCTTGGGCGTGACCTTGCCGACGAGGATGTCGCCGGGGCGGACCTCGGCGCCGATGCGGATGATGCCGCGCTCGTCCAGGTCGGCCAGGAGCTCCGGGCTGACGTTGGGGAGGTCGCGGGTGATCTCCTCCTTGCCGAGCTTGGTGTCGCGGGCGTCGACCTCGTACTCCTCGATGTGGATCGAGGAGAGGACGTCGTCCTTCACCAGGTTCTGGCTGAGGATGATCGCGTCCTCGAAGTTGTGGCCCTCCCACGGCATGAACGCGACGAGCAGGTTCTTGCCCAGCGCGAGCTCGCCGTTCTCGGTGGCGGGGCCGTCGGCGACGACCTCGCCGACCTCGATGCGCTCGCCGGCCGAGACGACCACGCGGTTGTTGTACGAGGTGCCCTGGTTGGAGCGGTCGAACTTGCGGAGGAAGTAGGTCTGCGTGCCGCCCTCGTCCAGCTGGACGGTGACGGAGTCGGCGGAGACCTCCTGGACGACACCGGCCTTGTCGGCGGTGATGACGTCGCCGGCGTCGATGGCCGCGAAGCCCTCCATGCCGGTTCCGACGACGGGCGACTCGCTGCGCAGCAGCGGGACGGCCTGACGCTGCATGTTCGCGCCCATGAGCGCGCGGTTCGCGTCGTCGTGCTCGAGGAACGGGATCAGCGAGGTCGCGACCGAGACCATCTGGCGCGGCGAGACGTCCATGTAGTGGACGCGCTCGGCGTCGACGAGCTCGACCTCTCCGCCCTTGGGGCGGACCAGGACCTTGCCCTCCGCGAAGCGGAAGTCCTTCGTGAGGGGGGCGTTCGCCTGGGCGACCAGGTACTCGTCCTCCTCGGACGCGGTGAGGTAGTCGATCTGCGAGGTGACGGTGCCGTCGACGACCTTGCGGTACGGGGTCTCGATGAAGCCGAACGAGTTGATGCGCGCGAAGGACGCGAGCGATCCGATCAGGCCGATGTTCGGGCCTTCCGGGGTCTCGATCGGGCACATACGGCCGTAGTGCGAGGGGTGGACGTCGCGGACCTCGACGCCGGCGCGCTCGCGGGAGAGTCCGCCGGGGCCGAGCGCCGACAGGCGGCGCTTGTGGGTCAGACCCGCGAGCGGGTTGTTCTGGTCCATGAACTGCGACAGCTGGCTGGTCCCGAAGAACTCCTTGATCGCGGCGACGACGGGGCGCACGTTGATCAGGGTCTGCGGGGTGATCGCCTCGATGTCCTGCGTGGTCATGCGCTCGCGGACGACGCGCTCCATGCGGGACAGTCCGGTGCGGACCTGGTTCTGGATCAGCTCGCCGACCGCGCGGATTCGGCGGTTGCCGAAGTGGTCGATGTCGTCGACGTCGAGACGCAGCTCGACCGACTCGCCGTCGCGCACGCCGGGGAGGGCGGTGCGGCCGTCGTGCAGGGCGACCAGGTACTTTATGGTCGCGATGATGTCCTCGACCGTGAGCACCGAGTCGGACAGCGCCTTGTCGATGCCGAGCTTGCGGTTGATCTTGTAGCGGCCGACCTTCGCGAGGTCGTAGCGCTTGGAGTTGAAGTAGAAGTTGTCCAGCAGCGCGCGGGCGGCCTCGGCGGCGACCTGCTCGCCCGGACGGAGCTTGCGGTAGATGTCGCGGAGGGCGTCCTCCTTGGTGAGGATGTTGTCCTTCTCGAGGGTCAGCTCGATCGACTCGTAGCCGGCGAACTGCTCGAGGATCTCCTCGCTCGTGAGGCCGAGGGCCTTGAGGAACACGGTGACCGACTGCTTGCGCTTGCGGTCGATGCGCACGCCGACCTGGTCGCGCTTGTCGATCTCGAACTCGAGCCAGGCGCCGCGGCTCGGGATGACGCGGGCGGAGTAGATGTCCTTGTCGGACGTCTTCTCCTGCTGGCGCTCGAAGTAGACGCCGGGGCTGCGCACGAGCTGGGACACGACGACACGCTCGGTGCCGTTGATGATGAACGTGCCCTTCTCGGTCATCAGCGGGAAGTCGCCCATGAAGACCGTCTGGGTCTTGATCTCACCCGTGAGGTGGTTCATGAACTCGGCCTCGACGTACAGCGGAGCGGCGTAGGTCTTGCCGCGCTCCTTGCACTCCTCGATCGTGTACTTCTCGGGCTCGAGGTACGGGTTCGTGAAGCTCAGCTGCATCGTCTCGCTGAGGTCCTCGATCGGGGAGATCTCCTCGAAGATCTCGTCGAGGCCGGAGTTGGCGGGGAGGTCCTCCCGGCCGGCGGCCTTCGCCTCGGCGACGCGGGTCTTCCACGCCTCCGAGCCGACGAGCCAGTCGAAGCTCTCGGTCTGCAGCGCGAGCAGATCCGGAACGGTCAGGGTGTCGCTGATCTTGGCGAACGAGAGACGCGAAGCTCCGCGTCCGTTCTTGGGTGAGGTGGTGGTCGCGGTGGACGCAGCAGCCAAGGAAGGAACCTCCGTAGACCCTCGCGGGTCTCAATCTGTGGGATGTGTGGAGTGGGCTCCCGCCGGACGGGCCGCCACCCCTGCCCGCACGCCGTGCGGACCGAGGCGACTCGGTCTTGGGGGCGGGGCTAGAGTGTGGCAACGGCATCCACCATCTGATGCCGGGTTCCGGTGACCTGCCGACCGCGATATGAGGGCATGGGTACTCGGGAGCGCAAAGTACGAATATAGCCGCATCGCGCCACGCCGCGCAAGTGCGGATGCTTGCGCCGCCCCGCGGGGTCCGGTATACGAGGCCACGGCCTCCCGGACCGATAAGACCGGGCCGGGCGCGGAGCCCCGCCGTCCCGCCGCCGCGGCAGACTGGTCGGATGCAGGAACGCACCGGCCGCCGACGCGGAGACGACTCCGAGCACCCCCGCGCCGTGCTCGCCAGCGGGTACACCGCGCGGATCGAGCCCGACCGCCACTCGCCCGAGGCGGCGACCCTGGTCGTCGACGGCACTCCGCAGTCGCACGTCGACCTCGCGGATCCGACGCACCTCTCGTTCGAGTACGTCCGCCGGATCGGCCACGCGATCGACCTCGTCGCCCCCGAGGGCGAGAGCGTCACGGCGCTCCACCTGGGCGCCGGAGCGCTGACCCTCCCCCGCTACGTCGCCGCGACCCGGTCGGGCTCGCGCCAGCAGGTCGTCGAGATCGAGGGCGCTCTGGTCGAGCTGGTGCGCGAGGCGCTCCCGCTCCCCCGCGGGGCGCAGATCCGCATCCGCCAGGGCGACGCCCGCGAGGTGCTCGGCAAGCTGCCGCCCGGGCTGCGCGGCACGGTCGACGTGGTCGTCGTCGACATCTTCTCGGGCGCGCGCACTCCCGCGCACGTGACCAGCGCCGAGTTCTACGGGGCGATCGCGCCGCTGCTCGCCCCCGGCGGCCTGGTCGCGGTGAACGTGGCCGACGGCGGCGCGCTCGCCTTCGCCCGCGCCCAGGCCGCGACGCTCGCCTCCGTCTTCGCGCACACCGCGATCATGACCGACACCCAGATGCTCAAGGCCAAGCGCTTCGGGAACGTGGTGATGCTCGCCTCGGCCGATCCGCTGCCGCTCGACGGCCTGCCGCGGCGCCTCGCCTCCGACCCCGCGCCCTCCAAGCTGGTGCAGGGGCGGGAGCTCGAGAACTTCATCGCCGGCGCCCTCGTCGTCACGGACGAGACCGCCACCCCGTCGCCGCTGCCGGCGCGGAGCGTCTTCCAGGTGCGACGGGGCTGACCCGGGCCGCGCGTCGGGGCGCCGTCCGGGGACCCGCCGGTACACTCGACGCCGGGGTCAGCGACCCCGACCGTCCTCTCGTCCGCCGCGCGCGACGATCCGGATCCGCACTCCACGAGGAAGCATCGCCCTGAGCATCATCATCCGCCACGACCCCGCGACCCTCCACGAGGAGATCGACGTCGACGCCGCCCAGGAGCGCCTGGAGGAGATCGGCGCGCTGCGCAGCCTCGCCGCGCTCACCGAGAAGGCGGAGCTGCTGCGCCTGCTCGGGCGCGTCGACGAGGCGTGGGACCTCGCGAACGAGGCCGTCCGCCGCACCCGCTTCTCCGGCGACCGCGCCGAGCTGCTCACCGCCCGCGTCCGCCGCGCCCGCCTCATGCAGCTGCGGGGCCGCACCGACGAGGCCCTCTCGGAGCTCGCGCTCTGCGTCGAGGAGGCCCGCACGCACGAGTGGCACCTCGAGCACTCCTTCGCGCTCAAGCACCGCGGCCTCACCTTCTTCGAGCTGGGCGAGTACGGCCGGGCGATGCGCGACTTCGACGCCGCGACCGCCCTCGGCGAGCGCGTCGGGGTCCCCGAGGAGGAGCTCGAGGTCGCCCGCCTGGGCTACGCCGCCGCCTCCGAGTTCCAGGACGGGACCGACCGCGAAGCCCGCACCGACGGCACCGCCCGCGGCCGCCGCCGCGCCGACGGCGACGAGTCCTAGGCAGCGCCACCGTTGGCCGACCTCGAGGACGTGGCCCGCTGGGCCGACGCGCTGATCGAGGAGCACCTCGACCCCTCCTGGTCCTTCGCGCTCGACCACGCGCGCACCCGCGGCGGCGCCTGCCACTGGACGCGCCGCCGGATCACGGTCTCGCGCCACCTCGCCGCCCGCTGGAGCGACGAGGAGGTCCGGCAGACCCTCCTGCACGAGGTCGCTCACGCGCTCGCGGGGCCCGACGCCGGGCACGGACCGCAGTGGCGGCGGATCGCGGCGCGGCTCGGCTACACGGGATCGCGCACCCACAGCAACCCGACCGCGGACGAGCTCGCACCGTGGGTCGGCACCTGCCCGGGCGGATACCTCTTCTACCGCCATCGCCGGCCCACCCGGCCCCTGGCCTGCGGCCGCTGCGCGCGCCGGTTCGAGCCCGCGAACGCGATCCAGTGGCGGCGCCGACCGGTCCCGGCGCCGTGACCCCGGACGAGGCCCCGCACGGCGGGCGCACGCCGGTCACCGGGCAGTGGCTCCCCGAGGCCGACGGCCGGCGCTGGTGGTTCGACTCCGGGAGCCTCGCACTCGACTTCGCCACGACCGGAGCACTGCCTCCGGGAGCGGCCGAGCACCTCGACTCCGATGCCGCCCTGGCCGCCTGGCTCGCCGAGCGCTTCGAGGCGGTCGTCCCCGAGAGCCGGGACGCGCGCCTCGACGACGCGCTGATGCTCCGAGGCGCTATCGCCCGGCTGGCCGTCGCGGCCGAGGCGGGCACCGCGCTCGACCCGCGCGACGTCGACGTGGTCAACCTGGTCGCGGCGATGCCCGACATCCCACCGGTGCTGGGCGGAGGGTCGCGGCAGGCAGGACGGCTCCATGCGGCGGGCAGGCAGGCGCTTGCGTCCATCGCCCGGGAGGCCGTGGGGCTGCTGGGCCCGGCCGTGGCCGGACGGCTGAGGCGCTGCGCGGATCCGGAGTGCCGGATGCTCTACCTCGACACGTCCCGCGCCGGCTCGCGCCGCTGGTGCTCGATGCAGCGCTGCGGGAACCGGTCGAAGGTCCGGGCCTACCGGGCGCGCGCCGCAACCCCGCGCGGCTGACGCACCGCCGCGGCACCGGGAGCGGCGCCGCGGCGGGACGGGTCAGTCGGAGACGCGGACCGAGCGGTCGAAGGCGACGTAGCCCGAGAAGTCCTTGCCGACGCGGTCGAACGCCGTCGGGTAGGGGTGCGGGTACGACCAGGCCTTGTCCTTCTGCAGGCCGTCGCCGGTCTGCACCGAGAAGTACTGGCACTCGCCCTTCCACGGGCAGGTGTAGGGCGTGGGGCTCTCGACGAGCACGCCCTCGGCGATGCTCGACGGCGGGAAGTACCAGTTGCCCTCGATCGAGATCAGGTCGGAGTCGGGGGCGTCGGCGAGGACGACGTCGTTGAGGACGGCTTTCATGCGGGCCAGCTTTCGGTCGGGGCGGGGGGCGGAGGGACCGCCTCCGCCGAACGCTACGCCGGGGGCGGGCGAGTGGTCGAGGCGGCGGCTCGGATCCGCAGGGGCTTGTGCGCTCCGCGGACGCCCTGCACCTCTCGGAGGCCGCGCCCGCCGGAGCGGCGGGTCAGCGGAGGACCGCCACCTCGTCGACGGTGTCGACCCGGGCGGCGGCGCGGACCTCGTCCGCCCGCCCCTCGGCGGCGAGCAGGCGGCCGGACTCGGACGCGGTGAGCAGATGCGCGCACGCCCGGCGCAGGCCCTCGTAGGACGCGCAGGCCACCGCGGCCTCGGGCGAGACGTGGTCGATGCCCAGCCCGATGAGCGCGTCGACGACGGCGCCGGCCGCCAGCTGGTCCTCCATCGCGAACCGCGCCGCTCCGCTGTCGTCGACGTCGCCGAGTGCGATCACGTTGACGCTGGTGCGCCCGCCGTTCTCGTGCTGGCGCTCCAGGATCCAGCGGGCGACGGCCGAGCGGTCGGCCAGGCCCGCGCGGACGACGCGGCCCTCCACTCCCCCGAGGTCGGGGCTCTCGCCTCCGGGCAGAGCGTCGACGAGCACCGTGACGTGGGCTGGGGCGAGCACGCGGAGGGCGCGGGCCCCCCACTCGAAGCGGATCTGGTAGGTCGACTGGTCGACGGAGGCGGCGGGAGCGGTCACCCTGACACGGTAGCGAGCCCCGGAGGCGCATACACGTCCGGGGCTCCGCGCGCACCCGGTTCCCGCGCAGGGGCGGGCGGAGGAGGATGTCCCTCGTGAAGGTGATGCTCAAGCACGTGCTCGACACCGACGCCGACTCCGCCTGGCGCGCCCTGCAGAGTCCGGCCGTGTTCCGGGAGGTGATGTCCCCGCTCCTGACCGCCGCGTCGCTGGACGAGGGCGGCTTCCGCCCGACCTGGGGGCTCGGCTCCCACGAGGTCGCGATGGACGCCCTCGGGATCGTGCCGATGGGCGCGCAGGAGATCGACCTCTCCTACCGCCGCGTCCCCTCGATGCCCGACGTGCGGATCCTGCGCGACAGCGGCGGGCCCCTCACGGGCTCCCTCCGCCTCATCACCGCGTGGGACCACCGCATGGCCGTGGCCCCGCTCCCTGACGGGCGCACGCTCTTCCGCGACCGCCTCGAGTTCTCGGCGGGTCTCGCCTCGGCCGCGCTCTGGCCTTCGATGTGGGCGTTCTGGCAGTGGCGCGGCATCCGCATCCGCTCCCTCGCCCCGTCCTGGCGCCACGATCTCGGTGCCGACACCCGCCCGCGCGGGGAGTCCGCCGCATGAGCCCCGACGGCGTCGCCGAGGAGGAGACCGAGCTGTCGCGCTCGGAGCTCCTGCGCCTCCAGTGGCCCTCCGCCGACGAGGAGGAGCAGGACGACGACGGCGTCTCGCCCCGCCGCCGCCTCACGACGGCGGTCGAGGTGTCGGACTGGCGCCGCCATGTCCAGGCCCTCTACGCGGAGGTGCGCCGGCTCTCGAACGTGGACCTGCTCGCCGCGCACGCGTCCTGGATCCGCGGACGCAACGCGCTCTTCGCGCAGCACCCCTCCACCCCCCTCCTCCCGGCCGACCGCGCGCACTTCCGCTCGCTGCCGATCGCGCCCTACGACGCGGCCTGGCGCTTCGAGCTCGAGGTGGCTCCGGCCGAGGAGGCGCGGCGGATGGACGTGGAGACCGGCACCGACGGCACCGTCCCCTTCGAGCTGATCGGCACGGTCGAGGTGCCGGACGCCGGCAGCCTCGACGTCTGGCGCCTCGCGTCCTACGGCGGAGGCCTGTTCCTGCCGGTCAAGGACGCCCTCGCGGGGACACCCGGCGGCACCTACGGCGGTGGCCGCTACCTCCTGGACACCGTGAAGGGCGCCGACCTCGGTCCGGGCTCCGCCCCGGGGACGCTGGTCCTCGACTTCAACTTCGCCTACAACCCCTCCTGCGCCTACGACCCGGCCTGGGCCTGCCCGCTCGCCCAGGCGGGCAACCGGCTGCCGGTCGAGGTGCCGGTCGGCGAGCGCTACCGGGGCTGACACCGACCCTGGACGTTCTCGGAGGGGCGGCCGATAGCCTCCGGGCGGCGCCGTCGTGCGCCGGAAAGCAGGAAAGCCGCATGCCCCGTCCCGTCCTCCTCGTCACCGGAACCTCCACCGGCATCGGCCGCGCCACCGCGATCGAGGCCGCGCGCGCGGGCTGGCGGGTGGTCGCCACCGTGCGGGATCCGGAGCGGGCGGAGGGCCTGCGCGCCGCCGCCGCCGAGGCACGCGTCGAGCTCGACCTGCGGCCGCTCGACGTGACCGACGCGGACTCCGTCGCCGGCTGCCTCCGCGCCGTGGAGGAGGAGCTCGGCGGTCTCGACGCCCTCGTGAACAACGCCGGAGCCGGCCATCTCGGCACCCTCGAGCTGGAGGATCCGGAGGAGCTGCGCCGCGTGATGGAGGTCAACTTCTTCGGCACCGTCGCGGTCACCCGCGCCGCGATGCCGATGCTGCGCTCGTCCCGCGGCCGCATCGTCACCGTCTCGAGCGTCGGCGGCGCGATCGGGCAGCCGTTCAACGAGGACTACTGCGCGGCGAAGTTCGCGGTCGAGGGGTTCTTCGAGGCGCTCGCCCCGGTCGCCGCCTCCGTCGGCGTCCACGTGTCGCTGATCGAGCCGGGAGCGGTCCGCAGCAGCTTCGTCGAGAACGCCGGCATCGACGCGGCGGCGATGCTCGCGCAGGCCGGCCCCTACGCGCCGGCGCTCGGCGCCTACCTCGACCGCGCCGCGTCGTCCTTCTCCTCGACCCACGCGCAGGACCCGTCCGACGTCGCCGCCGTCATCCTGAAGACCCTGCGCGACCCGGAACCGGCCTTCCGCGTGCAGACCTCGGACTGGGCGGGCGACTTCGTCGGGACCAAGCTGAGCGACCGCGACGGCTCCCGCGTGCAGGCCGCGATGCGCGGATGGATCGGCATCCATTAGAGTGGGACGGTGCGAGCGCAGCGACTGCGCTCCCCCGCGTCGTAGAACGCCCCTTGTCCCCTAGGACTCTGACCGTCGAGGATCCGTCCCGACCATCTGGCGCACGTGCATGAGGCCCCCGGCCGCGCGCACCGAATCGTACGGCGAACGGATGTGACCACCGTCACCTTCGCCCGAACGCCGATCACCCGCGCCCCGGCCACCGCCCGCGCGTCCTCGATCGGCATGATGCCCCCGAAAGGCACCACTCCATGTCGAACACCCCCCTCTCCTTCAGCGCCCTCGGCGTGCCGGCCCCCCTCGTGGCCGCGCTCACCGCGAGCGGCATCACCGAGCCCTTCCCGATCCAGGTCGACACGCTGCCCGACACCCTCGGCGGACGCGACGTCCTCGGCCGCGGCAAGACCGGCTCCGGCAAGACCCTCGCCTTCTCCATCCCGATGATCGCCCGACTCGGCGGCTCGCTCGCCGGCGGACGCCGCCGCCCCGGCCGCCCGCTCGGACTCGTCCTCGCGCCGACCCGCGAGCTCGCCACGCAGATCACCGCCGCGATGCAGCCCCTCGCCGACGCGTACGGCATCGTCACCACCACGATCTTCGGAGGCGTCTCGCAGCAGCGCCAGGTCGCCGCGCTCAAGCAGGGCGTCGACATCGTCGTGGCCTGCCCGGGCCGCCTCGAGGACCTGATGAAGCAGGGCTTCGTGAACCTCGACGCCGTCGAGATCACCGTCCTCGACGAGGCCGACCACATGGCCGACCTCGGCTTCCTGCCGGTCGTCACGCGCATCCTCGACAAGACCCCCCGCGGCGGGCAGCGCCTGCTGTTCTCCGCGACGCTCGACAACGGCGTGGACAAGCTGGTCAAGAAGTACCTCCAGAACGAGGTGCTCCACTCGGTCGACGAGGCCAACTCGCCGGTCGCGCTGATGACCCACCACGTGTTCGAGGTCGACGGCCTCGACGCCAAGAACGCTCTCGTGAAGACGCTCGCGTCCGGCACCGGCCGCCGCATCCTCTTCATGCGCACCAAGCACCACGCGAAGAAGCTCGCCAAGCAGCTCACCGGCCAGGGCATCCCCGCGGTCGACCTGCACGGCAACCTCTCGCAGGTCGCCCGCGACCGGAACCTCGCCGCGTTCGGCGCCGGCACCGTCAAGGTCCTCGTCGCCACCGACGTCGCCGCCCGCGGTGTGCACGTCGACGACGTCGAGCTCGTCATCCACGTCGACCCGCCGATGGAGCACAAGGCGTACCTGCACCGCTCGGGCCGCACCGCCCGCGCCGGCAGCGAGGGAGACGTCGTCACCGTCGTCCTGCCCACGCAGCGCAGCGACGTGAAGACCCTCCTCCGCAAGGCCGCGATCCAGGTCGCGCCCCAGCAGGTGACGGCCGACTCGGCCGCCGTCGCGAAGCTCGTCGGCGACGTCGCTCCGTACGTCACCCCCAGCGCCGTCGTCGAGCCCGTCCGCGGCCAGTCGCAGGGCGGACGCTCGCAGGGCGCCAACGCGCAGCGCAAGCGCGCGGCCCGCACCGAGGGCACCGCCGCACCCCGCGGCGGACGCTCGACGGGTGCCGCGACCGGCGGAGGCGACCGCCCCCGCCGCGACCGCACCGCCGCCGAGGGACCCGCCCGCGGCGGCGCCCGCGGAGGCCGCAGCCGCTCGGCCGCCGGTGCCCCCTCGACCTCGGGCGGATCGCGCTCGTTCTACAGCACCGCGACCGGCGGAGCGGCCTCGGCCGCTCCCGCCCGCGAGTCCGCCGGCGGCGGCGCCCGCCGCGGCGGCCGCCGCGCGCAGGGCTGAACCGTTTTGTGCGCCGCGGAGCGGCGCACCGCGGTCGGCTTCAAGCACGATCGCGACGCGCAGAGCGTGTCGCGACCGGCTAGGCCGATCCGCTCACACGCGGATCGACCGTTCGCCTCGCTGGCAGCCGCGGAACGGCGCACCGCGGTCGGCTTCAAGCACGATCGCGACGCGCAGAGCGTGTCGCGACCGGCTAGGCCGATCCGCTCACACGCGGATCGACCGTTCGCCTCG
>NZ_PSUU01000017.1:0-27342 GCF_002932015.1 Rathayibacter sp. AY1H3 | reverse complement strand
GCGGCGCACCGCGGTCGGCTTCAAGCACGATCGCGACGCGCAGAGCGTGTCGCGACCGGCTAGGCCGATCCGCTCACACGCGGATCGACCGTTCGCCTCGCTGGCAGCCGCGGAACGGCGCACCGCGGTCGGCTTCAAGCACGGTTGCGATACGCAGAGCGTGTCGCGACCGGCTAGGCCGATCCGCTCGCACGCGGATCGACCGTTCGCCTCGCGGGGAGCGGCTGGTCCGGGGGCTGAGCGTTCGGTGATCGCACGTCAACGCTCGTCCTGATCAGGGCGCCGACATCACGAAGGGCCGGGGCCCGCGACTACTGGTCGCGGGCCCCGGCCCTTCGTCGTTCACGCTTCACCTCTTCGAGCGGAGTCCCGCGCAGGGAGCTCCGGAAGTCCTCACCGCGTCCTGATCAGGCGATTCCCTGCTGCGCCGTCGTCGGGCAGGGGCGCCGCCTCTCCTCGCCCGGTCACAGAGGTCCCGTGAACGCCGGATCCACGAGCCGAACGGCCGAGTCGCGTGCCGGCGGATCGGTCCAGGCGGACGCCCGACACTCCAGCCGGCCCGCCATCCTTGCGAGCCGACCGCGGCGCGCCGCTATCGGTGCGCAGAAGGGAGCGCCGCGGCCGATCCGCGACGCTAGGACAGGCGGCCGACGGAAGCGAGCGCGGCGCGGATCAGCGCGCCCCGCCCGCCCTCCATCTCGGCGGAGATCGCGTCGGAGCAGGCCTCGTCGGGCGTCATCCAGGTGAGCTCGAGGGCGTCCTGGCGGGGGTCGCAGGTGCCGGTGACGGGGACGACGTAGGCGAGGGAGACCGCGTGCTGGCGGTCGTCGGTGAACGGTCCCATGCCGGGCATCGGGAAGTACTCGGCGACGTGGAAGGGGAGCGGGCTCGCCGGGAGGAGGGGGAAGGCCATCGGGCCGAGATCCTTCTCGAGGTGGCGGAACAGCGCGTCGCGCAGCGTCTCGCCGTACATCACGCGGCCCGAGACGATCGTGCGGGTGATCTGGCCGGAGGGGGTCGCGCGCAGGAGCACGCCGACCTCGGTGACCTGCCCGAGCCCGTCGACCCGGACGGGCACGGCCTCCACGTACAGCAGCGGGAGCCGCCGGCGGATCTCGGCGAGTTCGTCGTCGGACAGCCACCCGGAGTTCGGGTCAGGGGTGCGCACGCTCATGCAGCCATTCTCACCCTTCGCGGCTGGTGTTCCGACCGGCGGCGGCGATCCCGCACTCAGGGGGATGATGGTGCGATGGGAATCGACGCGAACGCGGTGCTGTGGTCCTCCTCCGAGCGCGACCGCGTCGGCAGGCCCCTCCTGGTGCTGCTGCACGGCTACGGCTCGCACGAGGGGGACCTGTTCTCGCTCGGCGCCTACCTGCCGCTGGAGCCGGTCCTCGCGTCCCTCCGGGCGCCTCTCGCCCTGGGCGGCGGGGCGAACGCGTGGTGGCCCCTCCGGGTGCCGCTGGTGCCGGACGAGCCGCGGGCCGATCCCGAGGCCGTCGAGGCGGCGGCGGCCGGTGTGATCGAGTGGCTCGACGGTCTGGAGCACCCGGGCCCGGTGGGGCTGCTGGGCTTCTCCCAGGGCGCCGCGCTGGCGGTGCAGCTGCTGCGGCGCGCGCCTGGCCGCTTCGCCTTCGCGGTCGCCCTGTCCGGGTTCGTGGTCCCGCTCGCCGAGGGCGACGACGCGGACGAGCGGCTCGCCCGCGAGCGTCCGCCGGTGTTCTGGGGCCGCGGGACGCTCGACACGGTGATCCCGGAGGAGCTCGTGCGGGACGCGGCGGCCTGGTTCCCGGAGCACACGGCGCTCGACGCCCGGGTCTACGAGGGCGTCGCCCACGGAGTCGGGCAGGCCGAGCTCGCCGACATCGGCACGTTCGTGCGTCTCGGCTTCGCCTGACGGGCGGGCTCCCCCGCGTCAAGGGCTCGCCCCCGGGCCGCGGCCCCGGCAATGTCGGAGGTGGCAGGGAGGATGGATGCATGCCGGACGTCCTCGAGCGCTTCTCCCCCGCCACGCGCGCGTGGTTCGAGGGCGCGTTCCCGGCGCCGACCGCCGCCCAGGAGGGCGCCTGGTCGGCCATCTCGAGTGGAGCGCACGCCCTCGTGGTCGCTCCCACCGGCTCCGGCAAGACGCTCTCGGCCTTCCTCTGGGCGATCGACCGGCTCGTGCAGGGCCCGCCGCCGGAGGATCCGCAGCACCGCACGCGCGTGCTCTACGTCTCGCCGCTGAAGGCTCTCGGCGTCGACGTCGAGCGCAACCTCCGCTCGCCGCTCGTCGGCGTCACCCAGACGGCGCTGCGGCTGAGCGCCGAGGGCATCGGCAGCGCGCCGGCCACGGTCACCGTCGGGGTGCGGTCGGGAGACACGCCCGCCGCCGAGCGGCGCGTGCTGCAGAAGACGCCGCCGGACATCCTGATCACGACCCCCGAGTCGCTCTACCTCATGCTCACCTCGGCGGCGCGCGAGTCGCTCCGCGGCGTCGAGACGGTCATCGTCGACGAGGTCCACGCGGTCGCGTCGACCAAGCGCGGGGCGCACCTCGCCGTCTCCCTCGAGCGGCTCGACGCCCTGCTCCCGAAGCCGGTGCAGCGCATCGGCCTCTCGGCGACGGTGCGCCCGCGCGAGGAGGTGGCCCGGTTCCTCGCCGGCCGCTCCCCGGTCGCGATCGTGGCTCCGGCGTCCGAGAAGCAGTGGGACCTCAGCGTCGTCGTCCCGGTCGAGGACATGTCCGAGCTGGGGACGGCGGCTCCGCAGGACGGATCGACGATGGGGGCCACCGGTCCGCAGAGCGGGTCGATCTGGCCGCACGTCGAGGAGTCGATCGTCGACCGGGTCCTCGCGGACACCTCCTCCATCGTCTTCGCGAACTCCCGCCGTCTCGCCGAGCGGCTGACCGCCCGGCTCAACGAGATCTACGCCGAGCGCCGCGAGCTCGCCGCGGAGCGGGCGCGCGAGGCGGGCGAGCCCGTCGCCGTCGGGGCCCTGCTCGCCGAGGCGGCCTCCTCCTCCGTCCGCCGCTCCCCGGCCGAGGCGATGGGAGCGGCCGGGGGCACGAGCGGCAGCGGGCAGTCCGCGCCCGACGAGGAGCCGCTGCTCGCCCGCGCCCACCACGGCTCGGTGAGCAAGGAGCAGCGCGCGATCATCGAGGACGACCTGAAGTCCGGCCGCCTGCGCTGCGTGGTCGCGACCTCGAGCCTCGAGCTGGGGATCGACATGGGCGCCGTCGACCTCGTCGTCCAGGTCGAGACGCCGCCCTCGGTCGCGAGCGCCCTGCAGCGCGTGGGTCGAGCCGGCCACCAGGTCGGCGAGGTCTCGCGCGGGTCCTTCTACCCCAAGCACCGGGCCGACCTTCTCCACTCCGCCGTGACGACGGAGCGGATGCGCTCGGGCCTGATCGAGGCGATCGCCGTCCCCGCGAACCCGCTCGACATCCTCGCGCAGCAGACCGTCGCCGCGACCGCCCTCGAGAGCCTCGACGTGGACGACTGGTTCGACACCGTCCGCCGCAGCGCCCCCTTCGTGTCCCTGCCCCGCTCCGCCTACGAGGCGACCCTCGACCTCCTCTCGGGCCGCTACCCCTCCGACCAGTTCGCGGAGCTGCGGCCGCGCCTCGTCTGGGACCGCGACGCGAACACGCTCACCGGCCGGCCCGGCGCCCAGCGCCTCGCCGTCACCAGCGGCGGCACCATCCCCGACCGCGGGCTCTTCGGCGTGTTCATGGTCGGCGAGCCGGGCTCGACCGGCAACCGCGTCGGAGAGCTCGACGAGGAGATGGTCTACGAGTCCCGCGTCGGCGACGTCTTCGCGCTCGGAGCCACCAGCTGGCGCATCCAGGAGATCACCTACGACCGCGTGATCGTGACGCCGGCGTTCGGCGAGCCCGGGCGCCTCCCGTTCTGGAAGGGCGACTCGCAGGGGCGCCCCGCCGAGCTCGGCGAGGCGATCGGGGCGTTCACCCGCGAGGTGGGCGCCGCCGCCCCCGAGACGGCGCGCGAGCGCTGCACGGCGGCCGGGCTCGACGAGTACGCGACCAACAACCTCCTCTCCTTCCTCGACGAGCAGCGCCTGGCCACCGGGCAGATCCCGGACGACCGCACCCTCGTGCTCGAGCGCTTCCGCGACGAGCTGGGCGACTGGCGGCTGGTGCTGCACTCCCCGTACGGGATGCAGGTGCACTCGCCGTGGGCGCTCGCCATCGGCGCCCGCGTCCGCGAGCGGCACGGCGTCGACGGAGCGGCGATGGCCGGGGACGACGGCATCGTCGTGCGGATCCCCGACACCGAGTCGGAGCCGCCGGGCTCCGAGCTGTTCCTGTTCGAGCGCGAGGAGCTGGAGCAGCTGGTCACGAGCGAGGTCGGCGGCTCCGCCCTCTTCGCCGCCCGGTTCCGCGAGTGCGCGGCGCGGGCGCTCCTGCTCCCGAGGTACAACCCGGGCAAGCGCTCCCCGCTCTGGCAGCAGCGGCAGCGGGCGGCGCAGCTCCTCGACGTCGCCCGCACCTACCCGACCTTCCCGATCATCCTCGAGACCGTCCGCGAGTGCCTCCAGGACGTCTACGACCTGCCCGCCCTGCTCCGGCTCGCCGCACGGCTGGACGGGCGCGAGCTGCGGATCCTCGAGGTCGAGACGCCGACCGCCAGTCCGTTCGCGCGGTCCATGCTCTTCGGCTACGTCGCTGCCTTCATGTACGAGGGCGACAGCCCGCTCGCCGAGCGCCGCGCGGCGGCGCTCTCGGTCGACGCGACGCTCCTCGGCGAGCTGCTCGGCCGGGCGGAGCTGCGCGAGCTGCTCGACCCGGCCGTCCTCGCGCAGATCGAGCGCGAGCTGCAGCGCGTCGAGCCCGAGCGCCGCCTCCGCGGGCTCGAGGGCGCCGCCGACCTGCTCCGGCTGCTCGGCCCGCTGACGCTCGACGAGCTCGGGGAGCGCCTGGTCGACGAGTCGGTCGCCTCGGCGGACGTCGCGAAGGCGCCCGCGATCGAGCGCGCGGTGCTCGAGGCCGACGTGGCCGCGCTCGTGAAGGCCAAGCGCGTCCTGCCCGTGGGCCTCGGCGGTGAGCAGCGGTACGCCGCGATGGAGGACGCCTCCCGGCTCCGCGACGCTCTCGGCGTGCCCCTGCCGATCGGCGTCCCCGTCGCCTTCATCGACCCGGTCCGCGATCCGCTCGGCGACCTCGTCGCCCGCTACGCGCGCACCCACGGCCCCTTCACCGCCGCCGCCGTCGCCACCCGCCTGGGCCTCGGAGTCGCGGTCGTCACCGACACCCTGCGCCGCCTCGCGGGCGAGCGCCGCGTCTCGGAGGGCGAGTTCCGCCCCACCGGCACCGGGACCGAGTGGTGCGATGCCGAGGTGCTGCGCCGCCTGCGCAGCCGCTCTCTCGCCGCGCTCCGCAAGGAGGTGGAGCCGGTGGACGCGGCCGCGTACGCCCGCTTCCTCCCCGCCTGGCAGCACGTCGGCGGCTCGCTCCGCGGTATCGACGGCGTGGCCTCCGTGATCGACCAGCTGGCCGGCGCGCCCATCCCCGCGTCCGCCTGGGAGTCGCTGATCCTGCCCGCCCGGGTGCGCGACTACTCCCCCGCGATGCTCGACGAGCTCACCGCGACCGGCGAGGTCCTCTGGGCCGGCGCGGGCACCCTGCCCGGCAACGACGGCTGGGTGAGCCTCCATCTCGCCGACACGGCAGGGCTGACCCTCCCCGTCCCCGCCGCCGAGTCCGTGACCCTGACCGAGCTCCAGCAGGAGATCGTCGGCGTGCTCGGCTCGGGCGGCGGCTACTTCTTCCGCCAGCTCTCCGACGCGGTCGGCTCCACCGACGACGCGGGCCTCGTCGAGGCCCTGTGGGAGCTGGTCTGGGCCGGGCTCGTCACGAACGACACCCTGGCGCCGCTGCGCACCCTCGTCGGCTCGACCGGCGGCGCCCACCGCCAGCCGCGCGCCCCCGCCCGCGCCCGCGCGCCCCGGGGCCGGATGACCGCCCGCCCCACGATGGCCACCCGCGTGGGGCCGCCGACCGCCGGCGGCCGCTGGTCGATCGTGCCGCTCGCGGAGTCGGACGCGACGATCCGCGGGCACGCGCTCGGCGAGACGCTGCTCGAGCGGTACGGGATCGTCACCCGCGGCTCCGTGCAGGCCGAGGGCGTCCTGGGCGGCTTCGCCCTCGCCTACAAGGTGCTGAGCGGCTTCGAGCAGCAGGGCCGCGCCCGGAGGGGCTACTTCATCGAGAAGCTGGGAGCAGCGCAGTTCGGCACAGCCGGCAGCGTCGACCGGCTCCGCACGTTCGCCCCGCAGGACGAGGCGCAGGAGCTCTCACGCCCGGTGCTCGCGCTGGCGGCGACCGACCCCGCCAATCCGTTCGGCGCCGCTCTGCCGTGGCCGCAGGGCGAGGGGCACCGCCCCGGTCGGAAGGCCGGCGCGCTGGTCGCCGTCGTCGACGGAGCGCTCGCGGTCTACCTCGAGCGCGGCGGCAAGACCGCCCTCACCTTCACCGCCGACGAGGCGGCCCTCGCCGACGCGGCCGCCTCCCTCTCGCAGCTGGTCCGCTCCCGCGGGGTCGAGAAGCTGACCGTCGAGAAGATCGACGGCGTCTTCGCGCTCGGCACGCCCTTCGGCGACGCCCTCGTCGCCGCCGGCTTCGTCGCGAATCCGCGCGGCCTGAGGATGCGCTCGTGAGCGCCGGAGGGAGCCCGCGTGCCCGAGGGTGACACCGTCTACCGATCCGCCCACAACCTCGCCGAGGCGCTGGACGGCGAGGTCCTGACCCGATGCGACGTCCGCGTGCCGAAGTACGCGACGGTCGACCTCACCGGCGAGACGATCGACGAGGTCGTCCCCCGCGGCAAGCACCTGCTGATGCGGGTCGGCGACGCGCTGATCCACTCCCACCTCAAGATGGAGGGGAGCTGGCACCTCTACGCCCGCGGCGAGGGCGAGCGGCCGAAGTGGCACCGGCCGGCGTTCCAGGCCCGGATCGTCCTCGAGACCGAGGACTGGCAGGCGGTCGGCTTCGAGCTCGGGCTCCTCGAGATCGTCCCGCGCTCGGCCGAGGAGGACGTGGTCGGCTATCTCGGCCCCGATCTGCTCGGCGCCGACTGGGACGCGCACGAGGCGCTGCGACGCCTGTCCGCCGATCCGGAGCGGCCGATCGGGCTCGCGCTGCTCGACCAGCGGATCATGGCCGGACTCGGCAACGTCTACCGCGCCGAGCTGTGCTTCCTGCGCGGCGTGCTGCCCACGCGCCCGGTCGGCGGGAGCGGCGACCTCGTGCGCACCATCGCGCTCGCGAAGCGGCTCATCACCGTGAACCGCGAGCGGATCGAGCGCACGACGACCGGCAACCTGCGCCCGGGCCAGCAGCTCTGGGTCTACGGCCGCGACCGCAAGCCGTGTCGGCGCTGCGGAACTCCGATCGAGCGCGGTGAGCTCGGCGACGACGAGCTGCAGCTGCGGGTCACCTACTGGTGCCCGCACTGCCAGAGCTGAGGGGCTACTCCTCGACCGCGGAGCGGCGCCCGGGGACGTGCTTCTCGTGGACGCCGACGTCCGTCAGGCGCTCGATGCGGTCGACGTGGCGGCCGGGCTCGCCGCCGTCCGCGACGATCCAGCTGCCGACGAGGAGGAACCCGTCGCGGCCGCCGGCCGTCAGCGGGCCCGTGATCGTGAACGACCCGAGCGCCGGAGTCGAGAACGCCACGCGCACCGTATCCCCGTGCTCGAGTCCCTCGGCCGAGCGCTCCCCGCCGACCTCGTCAGCGTCCGGAGCCAGGGCGATGCTCTGGATCTCGGTCCCCGTGCCGAGGAAGACGTCCGCGACGA
This sequence comes from Rathayibacter sp. AY1H3, assembly GCF_002932015.1. Classification (NCBI taxonomy): domain Bacteria; kingdom Bacillati; phylum Actinomycetota; class Actinomycetes; order Micrococcales; family Microbacteriaceae; genus Rathayibacter; species Rathayibacter sp. AY1H3. The sequence continues at coordinate 19,539 of NZ_PSUU01000017.1, read as the reverse complement.
CGAGCTCGCCGCCGACGGCCTGCCGGACGACCCCCTCGATCCCGTAGAGGCCGTAGCGCGGGGAGCGGACGAGGACGCGCACCGAGTCGCCGATCGCGACCTCGGCGAGAGCACCCCGGATCGAGGCGACGTCCCTCCGCGCGGGAGGAGCGGACAGGGCGTCGAGGATCGGGCTGGGCATCCGATCAGGGTAGCCGCTCCGGGAGCGCACCCGCCCGGCGGATCGGCGGCGGATCCCGGGCGGCCGGGGCGCCAGGTCGCATCGGCCGCCGTCGCCGCGCGCGACCGGCGGAGCGCCGGCCGGAAGGCTCCGGCACCGCGAGACCCCGGCACTGCGGAGACACCGGCACCGCCGGGAGACGCCGGTACTGCGGCAGGCACAGGCACCGCCGGGAACGACGAAGGCCCCGCCTGAGCGGGGCCTTCGGACGATGCGGAGTCGGTGGGATTTGAACCCACGGAACCCAATAAAGGGTTCTCCACCTTAGCAGGGTGGTGCACTCGACCGGACTATGCGACGACTCCTGAGCGCCCACTGGCGGACGCACGACGACCATCATAACCGCACGCGCGAGGGCCTCGCGACACGGGCGCCCGCCCCTCCGCGGGAAGGCGGGAAGCCGCCTACTGGTCCGACAGGGGCCGGCCGATCGTGCAGGTCTCCTGCTGCGCCGTCTGCCCGGAGACGTCGCTCGGGAGGGTGACCGGCCCGTCGGGTGCGCTCGTCGCGGGGGCGTCGGTCGCGGGGGCGTCGGTGGCCGGCGACTCCGTGGCCGCCGGAGCATTGGTCGCCCCGGGCTCCTCCCCCGTCGACTGCGAGCCGCCGCCGGTGGTGCCGCTCAGCGCGATCGGCTGGTCGGCGAGGAGCGCCGCGTTCAGCGCCGCCGCCGCGTCCTCGCTGGGGTACACGCCGTTGCCGTCGATGAAGGTCGGGTACTGCACGAAGACCACGTTCGCGAGGTCGACGTCCTTCACCGCGAGGCCGATCGACACGAGGGTGTTCACGTTCTCGAGCGAGGTGGAGAGCTGCATGTTCGAGACGGCCGCCTTCGCGAGGCCGTAGAGGTTCACCGGGTTCGAGAGCGTCGACGCGCTCTTCACCTTGCGCACCAGCGATGAGAGGTACACCTGCTGGCTCGAGATGCGGGTGAGGTCGCTGCCGTCGCCGACGCCGTGCCGGGTGCGGAGGAACGCCAGCGCCTCGGCGCCGACGAGCGTGTGCGTGCCCGCGTCGAGGTTCAGCCCCGTGTACTCGTCCTGGATCGGGGTGGCGACGCAGACGTCCACTCCGCCGACCGCGTTCGACATCTCGATGACGCCCTCGAACTGGATGAGCGCCGCGTAGGGGATCTCGAGCCCGGTCAGCTGCTCGACCGTCTGCACGGTGCACGCCAGCCCGCCGGCCTCGAGCGAGGTGTTGATCTTCGCCGAGTCCACCGCGTCCGAGACGGCGCCGGTGGCCGGGTCGGTGCAGGAGGGGATCGGGACGTAGAGGTCGCGGGGGAAGCTGACGACCTCCACGGTCGAGTGGTCGGCCGAGATGTGCATGAGCATCGTGACGTCGTTGAGGTTCTCGGCACGCTCGCCGTAGGCCCCGGCGGCCGATCCGTCGGCGCTGTCGCTGCCGGCGAGCAGGATGTTGACGCCGCCCTCGATCGCCCCGATCTCGGGCACGTCGCCTCCGCCCGAGTCGATCCCTAGGTCGACGGACGGACGCGCGCTCCCGGCGATCAGCGAGGCGGCGATCGCCACGATGCAGACCGCGCTGAGCACGCCGACGCCCACGCAGGCTGCGAGGATCCGCGCGGCGAAGCGCACGCCGCTCGGGCGGCGCAGGCGGCCGTGCCGTGCTGCTGTGGTCCGGGTGGACGCGCGTTCGCTCATCGGGTCGTACTCTCTCTCGGCTGCGGGACGCGTGTCGTCCCGGAGTCAGCGCGCGAGGTGGAGAGCACCCGTGGTGCCGCCCGCCCTCGGCTCAGCCGAAGAAGCCGACCGAGCAGGTCTGCTGGTCGGCGCTCTGGCCGGTGACCGATTCTGGCAGGGCAACCTTGGATCCGTCCTCGGGAGTCGCTGCAGGAGTGCCGGGTGCAGGAGTGCCCGGTGCCGCCTCGGCCGTCGCCAGCGGATCCGCGGTCGCCGGGCCCGACGGAGCGGCGGTGTCGGCCGGGGCCGCCGCCTCGCCCTCCACGGTCGCGCCGGCGCCCGTGCCGCCGGTGATGGCGATCGGCTGATCGGTCTGCAGGGCGCTCGCCAGGACGTCGCCCGCGGCGCGGTCCGGCTCCACTCCGCTCGGAGTCGCCCCGGTCGGGTACTGCGCGAAGACGACGTCCGCGAGGTCGACGTCCTTCAGCGCGAGTCCCATCTGGACCATCGTGTTCACGTTGTCGAGACCGGTCGAGAGCGTCATGTTGCCGAGCGCCGCCTTCGCGAGACCGTAGAGCGCGACCGGGTTGAGGAGGGTGTCCGCGCTCTTGATCCGGCGCACGAGCGCCGAGAGGAAGACCTGCTGGTTGCTGATGCGGGTCAGGTCGCTGCCGTCGCCGATGCCGTGGCGGCTGCGGAGGAACTGCAGCGCCGCCATGCCCTCGAGCGAGTGCACGCCCGGCTCGAGGTAGGTGTTCGTGTAGGGGTCCGCGATCTCGGTCGCGACGCAGACGTCGACTCCGCCGACCGCGTTCGACATCTCGATCACGCCGTTGAACTGCACGACCGCGCCGTAGTCGACCCGGACGCCCATGAGGTCCTCGACGACCCCCGCCACGCAGCCGAGGCTGACGTCGCTGCCCATCGCCTCGTTGATCTTGGTGTCGTACCGGGCGGGGATCGTCTCACCCGTGGCGGCGTTCACGCACTCCGGGATGTCGACGTACATGTCGCGGGGGAAGCTCACGACCGTCGCGTTGCTGTGGTCGTCCGAGACGTGCATCAGCATGTTGACGTCGTTGAGGACGCTCGTCTCCTCGTCGGGGTCGCCGTAGGCGTCGCCCTGGCCCTTCCGCGAGTCGCTGCCGACGACGAGGACGTTGAAGCCGCCCTCCAGTGCGCCGATCTCCGGGGCGCCTCCTGCCTCGACGCTGGAGCCGGCCGCGCCCGGGTGCAGGTCGACCGAGGGCTGCACGGACTGGACGATCAGCGTCGCCGCGATCGCGACCACCGACACCGAGGCGACCACACCGACACCGCCCACGAGGGCGGCTCCCTTCACCAGGGTCCGCGCGAGGGTGTGCCGCTTCTGGCGGCCGTGCCGCACGAAGGGGCGCGGCGTGCGCGGAGTGTCGCGAGTCTGTGTCGAAGGGCCCGTGCGGCGCATCCGTCTCCCGGTGTCGAGGCGTCAGTGGTGCGGAGGTGAGGGCCGGGCGTCGGTCCCGGGCGTCGCGCAATCCTATACAGAGGGCTGGCGCGTTCCGAAGGAGAGCGGGCAGGCCTCCGTCGTCGCGCGCCAGGACGGGCGTCGGACGGCGCCGGCGGGAAGCGACGCGAAGAACGGGACTCCGCGGCGGACGGCGTGGCGGAGGGCGTGGGATTCGAACCCACGAGACGTTTCCGCCCACCAGTTTTCAAGACTGGCTCCATCGGCCGCTCGGACAGCCCTCCCGGCCGCTCCCGCAGGAGCGACACCCGATAGTAACCGCCGAGCGCGCGGGACCGTGGTCAGCGCAGCGCCGAGAGCGCGACCGCCACGCCGTCCTGGTGGACCGAGGGGATCACGGCGGAGGCCACGGCCCGCACCTCGTCGGGCGCCTGCCCCATCGCGAGCCCTGCGCCCTCGGCGGCGGCCCAGGTGAGCATCTCGATGTCGTTGCGGCCGTCGCCCAGCGCGACCACGTCGCTCCGCTCGATGCCCAGCTCCTCGCGGACGACCTCGAGCGCGGTGGACTTGTTGACGCCGTGCGGGGCGATGTCGAGCCAGGCGGTCCAGCCGATCGCGTAGCTGACCTGGTGCAGGCCCATCTCCTCGACCAGGGAGGTGAACTCCTCGATCCCGGTCTCGGGCGAGATCACGACGACGCGGGTGCACAGCCGGCCGAGCAGCTCCTCGAAGGGGACGTGGGTCGTCTCGGCACCCATCACGGCACCGCCCGGGAACGCCTCGGTGTAGAAGAAGGCGCCGTCCGCGTCCTCGACGGCGTAGTGCGCGTCGGGGAGGGAGCGGCGGATGGTCTCGAGGACCTCCGTCGGGTCGAAGGTCTCGACCGTCTCGGGGACGTACGCACCGGACGCGTCGCGGCGGAGCGTGACCGCTCCGTTGCAGCAGATCACGTACTCGGGCGAGATCCCGAGGCGCTCGACGACCGGCAGGGTGGAGGAGGGCGAGCGCCCGGTGGCGAGCATCACCTCGTCGCCCTGGGCGGCCACGCGGGTGATCGCGTCCGTCACCGCGCGGGTGATGGTGCCGTCCTCGTGCATGACGGTGCCGTCGATGTCGAGGGCGACGAGGCGGCGGCCGGAGGCGCGGGCCGCGCTCATGCGACGGGCTCGAGCACCTCGAGGCCGCCGAGGTGGGGCCGCAGCGCCTCGGGGACGAGCACCGAGCCGTCCGCCCGCTGGTGGGTCTCGAGGAGGGCGACGATCCAGCGGGTGGTCGCGAGCGTGCCGTTGAGGGTTGCGACCGGAGCCGTCCTCCCCGACTCGGTGCGGTAGCGGGTGTCGAGGCGGCGGGCCTGGAACGTGGTGCAGTTCGAGGTCGAGGTCAGCTCGCGGTAGGTCTCCTGCGTGGGGACCCACGCCTCCACGTCGAACTTGCGCGCCGCGCTCTGGCCGAGGTCGCCGGCCGCCGTGTCGATGACGCGGTAGTGCAGGCCGAGGCTCTGCAGGACGTCCTCCTGGTACGAGAGGAGGCGCGCGTGCTCCGCCTCGGCGTCCTCGGGGAGGGTGTAGACGAACATCTCGAGCTTGCTGAACTGGTGCACGCGGATGATGCCGCGGGTGTCCCGTCCGCCCGAGCCCGCCTCGCGGCGGTAGCAGGTGCTCCAGCCCGCGTAGCGCTTCGCGCCGCCGGAGAGGTCGAGGATCTCGTCGGCGTGGTAGCCGGCGAGGGCGACCTCGCTGGTGCCGGTGAGGTAGAGGTCGTCGTCGCGGAGGCGGTACACCTCGTCGTCGTGCTCGCCGAGGAAGCCGGTGCCGTCCATGATCTCGGGGCGCACGAGGGTCGGCGTGATCAGCGGGGTGAAGCCGGCGGCGAGCGCCTTCTCGAGGCCCAGGTTCATCAGCGCGATCTCGAGGCGGGCGACCAGGCCCTTGAGGAAGTAGAAGCGCGCGCCGCTGACCTTCGCGCCGCGCTGCATGTCGATGCCGTCCAGCAGCTCGCCGAGCTCGAGGTGGTCGCGCGGGGCGAAGTCGAAGACGGGGCGCTCGCCGACCGTCCTGACGAGCTCGAACGACTCCTCGCCGCCCGCGGGGACGCCCTCGATGATCGGGTTGGCGATGCGCTTCACCAGCACGGTGAAGGCGTCGTCGGCCTCGGACGCCTCCTGCTGTGCCTGCTTGGCGGCGGCGGCGAGGCGCTGGGCCTCGGCGACGAGGGCCGCCTTCTCGTCCTTCGGAGCCTTGGCGACGGTCTTGCCGAAGGCGTTCTGCTCGGCTCGGAGCCGCTCCGCCTCGGTGATCGCCGCACGGCGCACGCGGTCGGCCTCGAGCGCCTCGTCGACCAGCTCGACGGAGTCGCCGCGCGCCTCCTGCGAGCGCTTCAGGACGTCCGGGTTCTCGCGCAGAAGTACGGGATCAATCACCCCAGCAGTGTAGAGGAGGGCCGGGACGGGCCGCCGCCCGCGCGTACCCCCGGGGCCGGCTGAGCATCGGCCGCGAGGAGGCATCCGATCGCGCGGGCGGCTGCGAATGTGAGTCGTCCCCCGAGAACGTCCCCCCGCGTTCGACACCCCTGCTCCCCTGAAGGCTCTTCCATGCACGCCACCCCCCTCATCGACGCGACCCCCGGCGTCGTCCTCGAGCGCGACGGCTCCGTCGCCCGGATGACCCTCAACCGCCCCGACGCCCTCAACGCGATCGATCTCGGCACCGCGCGACTGCTGCTGAGCACCGTCGCCGATCTCGACGCCGACGCCGGCTGCTCCGTCATCGTGATCGCCGCGGCCGGCCGCGCGTTCTGCACGGGCGGCGACATCTCGGCGATCATGGGGTCCGAGCACCCGGACCACTACCTGCGCGACGTCGCGACCACGACCGCCCAGGTCATCCGCCTGCTCGAGGACAGCCGCGCCGTCGTCGTCTGCGCGATCGACGGCATGGTCGCCGGCGCCGGCATCGCCTTCGCTCTGGCCGCCGACATCGTGATAGCGACTCCCGCCGCCCTCTTCCTCAGCGCGTACGGCGACGTCGGGCTCGTCCCGGACGTCGGAGTCACCGCCGCGCTCCCCCGCGTCGTCGGCCGCCGCCGCGCGCTGGACTTCGTGCTGTCCGGCCGCCCGGTCCGCGCGGCCGAGGCGCTGGAGTGGCAGCTCGTGACCGAGGTCGTGCCGCGCGCCGACCTCGCCGGCCGCGTCGACGAGCGCCTGCGCGCCCTGGCGGCGAAGCCGGCGCACGTCGCGTCCGCCGCCCGCCGCCTCCTGCGCACCGACCCGCTCGACCGCGCCGAGCGCATCGTCGAGGAGACGGACACCCTGGTCGAGTTCCTGGCGGTCCCCGCCACGCGCACGCTCTTGGACGCCGAGCACGAGCGCCAGGCCCGCCGCGCCGCCCGGGCGACCGCCTCGCTCTGACCCGGCGCGAGCGTCCTCGACGACGCTCCGGCTCCGGGCCGGGCGGACGTCCGCCCGACGGCCCGCGGATCGGCCGGGCGTTCTCCTCCGATCTCGGCTACGGTGGTCCCCGCGAAGGGGAGTAGTTCCCACCGTCCGCCGAGCGGACGACGAGGCGCGTCGACATGCTGGTCCGGGACGATCCGGGCCCGGCGCTCCACCCCGGCTCCGGCCGGGGCGAACGAGACCTTCGGTCAGTCGACGCACGTCCTGACCGGTCCTCTCGCGCGGGTCGGCGGACCTGAGCCAGGAGATCGCATGGCGACCACCGCCCCCACCCCCAGTCCCGCACAGGTGCGCCGCTGGCGCCGCTACCTCGCCGACGAGCTCGCCGAGGCCTCCGTGTACCGCGACCTCGCCGGCCGCCGCTCCGGCGAGGAGCGGGAGATCCTGCTCGCGCTCGCCGTGGCCGAGGGCCGCCACGAGGAGCACTGGCGCGAGCTGCTCGGCTCCGCGGCGGAGCCCGCGCCCCGCCCGGACCTCCGCACGCGCTTCCTCGGCTTCCTCACCCGCCGTTTCGGCTCCGTGTTCGTCCTCGCCCTGATCCAGCGCGCCGAGGCCCGCTCCCCCTACGCCGACGACGACGACGCCACCGAGGCGATGGCCGCCGACGAGCGGATCCACGGCGAGGTCGTCCGCGGGCTCGCCGAGCGCGGTCGCAACCGCCTCTCCGGGACGTTCCGCGCGGCGGTCTTCGGAGCGAACGACGGCCTGGTCTCGAACCTCGCCCTCGTGCTCGGAGTGGGGGCGAGCGGAGTCGGGACGGGCGTCGTCCTGTTCACGGGCATCGCGGGCCTGCTCGCCGGCGCCCTCTCGATGGGCGCGGGCGAGTTCGTCTCGGTGCGCTCGCAGCGCGAGCTGCTCTCGGCCTCCAGCCCGGACCTCGACGCGAACCGCATCGTCCCCGACCTGGACGTCGACGCGAACGAGCTCGCCCTGGTCTACCGTGCTCGCGGAATGACCCAGGAGCAGGCCGACGCGCGTGCCGCCTCCGTCTTCACGGGCCTGCGCGGCGGCGCCGTCACCTCGCCGATCACGCTGGGCGGCCCCGCAGGAGACCCCGACGTCGACGAGCACGAGTCGATCGGCACGGGCATGGGCGCGGCGCTGTCGAGCTTCTGCTTCTTCGCCTCGGGCGCGATCATCCCGGTGCTGCCCTACCTGCTCGGCCTGACGGGCCTCGCCGCGGTGGTCGTCGCCTGCGTGCTCGTGGGCATCGCCCTGCTCGCCACCGGCGCGGTCGTCGGGCTGCTCTCGGGCGCCCCGCCGCTGGCCCGGGCGCTGCGCCAGCTCGGGATCGGCTACGGCGCGGCCCTGGTGACCTACCTCCTCGGCCTGCTCTTCGGCGCGTCCGGAGTCTGAGCCTCGGCCTCGAGGAGCTGCGCGGACTCGCGCGGCTCCTCGGCGCGGGGCCGCACGACGACGCCGCGCCACCGCAGCGCGGCCACTCCGACCGCCAGCAGCAGCGACGCCGGCAGACAGCCCAGCAGGGGGATGCAGGAGTAGTAGAGGAGCTGCCGCCGGATCCACGCGGGCGAGGGCACGTCGGAGTCGCCGTAGTAGGGCGGAGGCGGCGAGGAGTAGCCGGTGTAGAGGAGCGCGAGGCCGATCAGGGTCCCCGCGAGGCCGGCGAGCAGGAGCACGAGGAGCCACGGGTTCCTCAGCAGGGGCACCTCGCGCACGGGCTCAGCGGGAGCTGCGGGAGCGGGGTCGGCGGCCGGCTCCGGGAGGGGTGCGGGCGCGGTCTCGGCGCCGAGGCGGTGCGACCGCCGGCCCTCGGCGGCTCCGGCGATGTCGGGCAGTGCCATGATGCGGCGCGGTCCCGGCGCGGACGAGGAGCCGGGGCGGACCACGCGCGACTCCGGGGGCGCGGGACGAGCGGCGGCTCCGGACGTGGCGGCGGGAGCGCCGGGGGCGGCACCCGTGCCGGGCCTGGCGAACGCCCGCTCGTCGCCTCTCAGACGCTCCACCGGTCCCGAGAACCCGCGCTGGAAGGCCGGGTCGTAGCGCGGGTCGACCCGTTCGTCGTCGTCAGTCATCGTCGCGACCCGTCATCGTCGTCCCCGGTCATCGTCGACCTCCGGCTCGTGGGAGAGGATCCCGCGCAGCCAGTCGCGGGCCTCGAGGAACACCTCGTCGTCGTAGCGTCGCACGGAGGTGACCGGGCGGCGGTCAGCGCGCGGATACGAGCCGAGGAAGATCACCTTCGGGCTGAAGCGCCGCAGCCCCATCAGCGCGTCGGCGACCCGCTCGTCCTGGACGTGCCCGTCGAGGTCGATGACGAACCGGTACCGGCCGAGGGCATCGCCGATCGGCCGCGACTGGATCATGCTCAGGTTCACCCCGCGGGTCGCGAACTGCTCGAGCATGTCGAGCAGGGCGCCCGGCTGATCGGCCGGGAGCTCGGCGATCACGCTGGTCTTGTCGGCGCCGGTCGGCTCGGGCAGCGCGTGCGAGCGCGAGACGTGCACGAAGCGCGTGACGGCGTTCGGGTTGTCGCCGATCCGCTCCGCCAGCACCACGACGTCGTGGTGGGCGACGATCCCGGGAGGGGCGATGGCCGCGTCCGCGGGCGATCCGCCCAGCAGGTCGACGGTGGCCTGGACGTTGCTGGAGGCGGGCAGGTGCTCGTGGCTGGGGATCTCGCGGTCGAGCCACACCCGGCACTGTCCGTAGGCCACGGGGTGCGCGGCGACGGTGCGCACCTCCTCGAGGCTCATCCCCGGGCGGCCGACCAGGATGAACGACACCGGCACCAGGTACTCGCCGACGATGCGCAGCCCCGGGATCCGCGCCAGCGCGTCCTGCGCGGCCGTCACTCCGCCCTCGACCGAGTTCTCGATCGCGATCACCGCGCCGTCGCTGCGTCCGGTGACCAGATCGCTCAGCGCCTCCCCCACGTTCGCGACGCTGCGCCACAGCTGTCCGCGCGCCTCCGGGACCTGCGCGAGGGCCGCCTCCGTGAACGTGCCGCTGGGCCCGAGATAGCTGTAGGCACGGGTCTCGGGGGCGCTGTCGGGCATGGCGCAAGCCTAGCCAGCCGCGGTACCCCTGGAGGGGGCCGGACTGCCACTATGGACCGCATGACCGATCGCGCAGGGAAGCCGGCACAGGCCTCCGATCTCATCGACGTCGAGGCCCTCGTGAGGGCGTACTACGAGAAGAAGCCGGACGTCTCCGACCCGGCTCAGAAGGTGGTGTTCGGCACCTCGGGCCACCGCGGATCCTCGTTCGACACGGCCTTCAACGAGGACCACATCGCCGCCGTCACCCAGGCGATCGTCGAGTACCGGACGGAGCAGGGCATCACCGGCCCGCTGTTCATCGGCGCCGACACGCACGGGCTCTCCCGCCCGGCCCTCACCACCGCCCTCGAGGTCCTGGTGGGCAACCAGGTCCGCGTGCTCGTGGACGAGTTCGACGACTTCGTGCCGACCCCGGCGCTCAGCCACGCGATCCTCCGCTACAACAACGACCCCGCGCACACCGACCGGGCCGACGGCATCGTGGTCACCCCCTCGCACAACCCGCCCCGCGACGGCGGCTTCAAGTACAACCCGCCGCACGGCGGCCCCGCCGACTCCGACGCGACGACCTGGATCGCCGACCGGGCCAACGAGCTCATCGCCGACGGCAACCGCAGCGTGACATCGGCCGAGCCCTCCGCGGTCGAGACCTACGACTACCGCACGCACTACGTCGCGGACCTGGCGAACATCATCGACCTCGACGCGATCCGCAAGGCCGGCGTGCGGATCGGGGCCGACCCCCTCGGCGGCGCCTCCGTGCACTACTGGCAGCTGATCGCCGAGATGCACGGCCTCGACCTGACCGTGGTGAACGGGGAGGTCGACCCGGCCTGGGGCTTCATGACCCTCGACTGGGACGGCAAGATCCGGATGGACCCGTCCTCCCCCAGCGCGATGGCCTCGGTGGTCGCGCGCGCCGGCGACTTCGACATCCTCACCGGCAACGACGCCGACGCGGACCGGCACGGCATCGTCACCCCCGACGGCGGGCTGATGAACCCCAACCACTACCTGGCCGTCGCGATCGACTACCTCTACCGCCACCGCACCGGCTGGCGCGAGGACGCGGCGATCGGCAAGACGCTGGTCTCCTCCTCGATCATCGACCGGGTCGCGGAGTCGCTGGGCCGGCGCCTCTGGGAGGTCCCGGTGGGCTTCAAGTGGTTCGTCCCCGGGCTGGTCGACGGCTCGGTCGGCTTCGGCGGCGAGGAGTCCGCGGGCGCCTCGTTCCTCCGCTTCGACGGCACCGTCTGGACCACCGACAAGGACGGCATCCTCCTCGCGCTGCTCGCCTCCGAGATCGTGGCGGTCACCGGGAAGAGCCCGTCGGCGCTCTACCGCGAGCTGACCGAGCGCTTCGGCGACCCGGTCTACGAGCGCGTGGACGCGGTGGCGACGAAGGCGCAGAAGGCGGCCCTCGGCAAGCTGGATGGCGACGCGATCGCGGCGACGACCCTCGCCGGGTCCGAGATCACCGCGAAGCTCTCGAAGGCGCCCGGCAACGGCGCGGCCGTCGGAGGCGTCAAGGTCGTCACCGAGGACGCCTGGTTCGCCGCGCGCCCCTCCGGCACCGAGGACGTCTACAAGATCTACGCCGAGAGCTTCCGCGGCCTCGACCACCTGCACGAGGTCCAGGCCGAGGCGCGCACGATCGTGGACGCGGCGCTGAACTCCTAAGCGCTGCGCTCAGTCGCCCGAGAAGGCTCGTTCCCGACCAGGAGAACGAGCCTTCTCGGGAGACTGAGCGGCGGTGAAGCGGGGGCGGGCTACCAGCGCGGGTGGACGGTGGGGCGGAAGTGGGTGTCGTAGAGGGCGTTCACGGCCTCCATGAAGGCGGGGCCGAGGGGCGCGGCGGAGGCGGCGGCCGCGTTGGCGCGGGCCTGCTCGGGCGAGCGGGCGCCGGGGATCACCGAGGTGACGCCCTCCTGCTGGATGATCCAGGCGAGCGCGGCCGCCGCGGGGGCGAGGCCGTGGTCGTCGGCGAGGCGGGCGAACTCCTGCGCGGCCTCCACGCCGGTCGCGAAGTCGACGCCCGAGAAGGTCTCGCCGACGTCGAAGGCGGAGCCGTCGCGGTTGTAGCTGCGGTGGTCCTCCGGCGCGAACACGGTCTCGGTCGTGTAGCGGCCGCTGAGCAGGCCCGAGGCGAGCGGGACGCGCGCGAGGATGCCGACGCCGGCCTCGCGGGCGGCGGGCAGCACCTCGTCGAGCGGCTTGAGGCGGAACGCGTTCAGGATGATCTGGACGCTCGCGACGTTCGGTCGGGCGATGGCGGTCAGCGCCTCCTCCGTGCGCTCGACCGAGACGCCGTAGGCGGCGATCGCGCCCTCGGCGACGAGGGTGTCGAGGGCGTCGTAGACGGCGTCGTCGGAGTAGACGGAGGTGGGCGGGCAGTGCAGCTGCACCAGATCGAGGGTGTCGACGCCGAGGTTGGCGCGCGAGCGGTCGGTCCAGGCGCGGAAGTTGTCGAGCACGTAGTTGGCGGGGATCTGCTCCGCGCGACGGCCCATCTTGGTGGCGACGAAGACCTGCGCGTCGGGGTGCGCCGCGCGGTAGGCGCCGATCGTCCGCTCGCTGCGGCCGTCGCCGTAGACGTCGGCGGTGTCGAAGAGGGTCACCCCCGACTCCACCGCTGCGTCGAGCACGGCGAGGGCGTCGGTCTCGGCGACGTCCCCCCAGTCGGCACCGAGCTGCCAGGTTCCGAGGCCGACGACGGAGACGGGGGCGCCGGTGCGTCCGAGGATTCGAGTTTCCATGCCTCCACCGTAGGTGCGGCCGAGCCCGCGGCGGACCCCCTTGCGCGTGCTCTAACGTCGAGGGCATGCCCCTCCTCGTGCTCGGAAGCGCCAACCTCGACCACGTCCACCGGGTCGCCCGCATCCCCGCCCCCGGAGAGACGGTGCTCGCCCTCGACGCGAGCACCTTCCCGGGCGGCAAGGGCCTCAACCAGGCCGTCGCGGCCGCACGGACCGAGCCCGGCACCGTCTTCGTCACGAGCCTCGGACGCGACTCGGCGGGAGACCGGCTCGTCGCGGTCCTCGGCGAGGAGCCGCTGGAGCTGCGCGCCCGCCGCGGCGACGTCCGCACCGGCACCGCGCAGATCACCGTGGACGAGCGCGGGGAGAACGCGATCGTCGTCGACTCCGGAGCGAACGCCGCCCTGGTCGGATTGACCGGAGAGGAGTCGGCCCTGGTGGCGGCGGCCGACGCCCTGCTCCTCCAGCTCGAGATCCCGACAGCGACGGTGACGGAGGCGGCCCGCGCCGCGCGCGCCGGCGGCACGGTGTCGATCCTGAACGCCGCCCCGATCGGCCCGCTGCCGGAGGAGCTCCTCGCGGTGCTCGACGTGCTGATCGTCAACGAGCACGAGGCCCGCGAGCTCGCCGCCGATCGCGGCATCACCGCCGCCGACGACGACGCGCTCGCCGCTGCCCTCACCGCGCTGGTGCCGCTCGTGCTGGTCACCCTCGGCTCCGACGGCGTCGTCGTGGCGGTCCGCGACCGCGAGCCGGAGCGCACCCCGGCCTTCCGGGTGGAGGCCGTGGACACCACCGGCGCCGGCGACACCTTCTGCGGCGCCTTCTCGGCCCGGCTCGCCGCCACGGGAGCACGGCTCGACGATCCGGAGCAGCTGGTCGCCCTCACCCGCTGGGCGAGCGCGGCCGCGGCGATCTCGGTCACCCGCGCCGGAGCGGCGGTGTCCGCGCCGACGGCGGCCGAGACGGACGCGTTCCTCGCCGAGCGCGCCTGAGCGGGAAGCTCTTCGGGGAGGCTCGCCTGAGCGGGAAGCTCCTCAGGGAGGACGGAGCGGACACCGACCTCGGGCGCCCTGCAGCACCGTCGCTCCGGTCGGCACGCTGCACTCCGGAGAAGCACGAGAGCGCTCGGCCCGGCTCCGCTCCTCACGGCGGGGCGTCCCGCCCTGCGGACAGCCGCGCCCGCTCCCCGATCCGGCTAGTCGATCGCGGCGACCCGGACGGTCACCCGCGGCCGCAGCTCCGGATGCACCCGGACGCACCACTCGCGCACCGCGGCTCCGATCGCGCGCGCCACGTCCGGCGCGGACGCCTCCGCGGTCACGCAGAGGTCGACGGCCACGGACACCTCGTCCCCCGCGACGCGGACCAGAACCGGATCGGCGAACGTGCCGCCGCTCGCGGTGCCCAGCGGCTCGACCACGATCCCGGTCGCGCTCAGCGCCGTCGCCGCGTGCGCGAGCACGTCGCGCACCTCGGGCCTGGCCGGCATCAGGGTCGCGACGCCGTCCAGGGCGCGCAGCTCCGCAGCGAGCGCGGACATCGGATCGACCGGGGCCGCCGACTCGAGGCCGCTCACGACTCCTCCGTCCCGGGGACGTAGACGTCCTCCACGCGGACGTCGATCCTCGACACCCGCAGCTCGGTCTGGGTCAGCAGCCGCGAGTGCACGCGCTCGCGCACCTGCTGGGCCGCCTCGGCGATCGGCACCCCCCAGAAGACCGAGATCGTCAGCTCCACCACGACCTCCGCGCCCGGCTCGGCGATGTCGCCGACCAGGCGGCAGCGGCCGACCAGCACGCCGGCGACGCTGTCCCCCGCCTCGCGCACGAGTCCGCGGACCGCTCCCTCGGTGATCGTGAGCGCCACGTCGGGCTGGACGCTCGCCAGCGGGATGTCGCGTCCGGCCCGCGACTCGCGGCGGACCTGGGTGAGGATCGAGCCGAACCAGCTCTCCTCCGGCGCGGGCAGGCGTGCGGCGTCGTCGTCGATGAGCGCGCCGGAGAGGGCGCGCACGCGCTCGAGGGCGCGCAGAGTGCGCCGGTGCTCCGGCGACTCCTCGATGGCGGGATCGTACGGCGTGCGCCCGCGGTCGAGGTAGTCGCTCAGCTCGTCGATGCCGATGCCGTCGCCCTCCTGCTCCGTCGCGTCCGCCTCCTGCTCGAGCGCGGGCGGCAGCACGACGTCGTGCTCCCCCGCGCGCTCCGGCCCGTCGCCGGGACCCTGGTCCGCGTTCATCGCGTCTGCTCCCTCATCGCCAGTCCTCCATCGCCACGACCAGCGACTCGCGCGCGCGGGCGAGCTTGCCCCGCACGGCGGTCACCGTGAGACCGAGGTGATCGGCGATCTCGTTGTACGACTCCCCGCCGACCTCGCGCAGCACCCAGCACTGACGCTGCGACTCCGGCAGCTCGGACAGGGCGTGCGCGAGAGCCCGCATGGCGTCGCTCTGCTCGGCGGCCTCGAACGGGCCGGGCTCTCGGGCCGGGGGATGCTCCACGGCGTCGACGTCGTCGGTCGGGCGGCGCTGGCGCAGCAGGTCGACGCTGGAGCGGCTGACGATCCGCATCATCCAGCTGCGCACGCTCGCCGGCTCCTTGAGCTGCGGGAGCTGCGCCCAGACCGTGATCAGCGCGTTCTGCACGGCGTCGGAGGCGTCGGCCTGCGAGCCGGTGAGGCGCCAGGCGTAGGCGCGGAGGATCGACTGGTGCCGCTTGACGAGCACCTCGAAGGCGCGCACGTCGCCCTCGGCGGAGCGCTCGGCGAGCAGCGCGTCGCTCGCCGCTTCCAGTCCGGGCACGGCGCCTCCTCCCTCTCCGCTTACGCGGCCTCGGGCCGCCTCTCAGGTGACGCTCAGGAAAAAGTCCGCCGAGCACCGTGACGAACGCTGTGCGGGCTCCGTCTCACTCATGAAAGCACAGCCCGACCGGATTCCCGCCGGGCCTTCGACCCCGGTCTGCTCAGCAACGGCAGCCGATGAGACGTCCAGGAGACCTCATGAGCGACACCACGCGCACCCCCTCCACCACCCGCGTCGACAAGACCTCCGTCGACACGGTCACGAGCCTCGGCGGCTCGCGGACCTCCGGCACCGCCCAGGGCATCACGGTCATCGACGACAGCGTCGTGGCCAAGGTCGCCGGCATCGCGGCCCGCCAGGTGCCCGGCGTCTTCGCCCTCGGAAACAACGCCGCCCGTGCCTTCGGCGCGATCCGCCAGGCCGTCGGCGGTGCCGACCACGCCCAGGGCGTGAGCGTCGAGGTCGGCGAGACCCAGGTCGCGGCCGACGTGACCATCGTCGTCGAGTACCCCGTGCCGATGCAGAAGGTCGCCGACTCCGTCCGCGCCGCCGTCTCCGAGGCCATCACCGAGCTGGTCGGCATGGCCGTCTCCGAGATCAACGTCGCCGTCGTCGACGTGCACATCCCCGGCGACGACAAGGACGACGAGGCCACCGAGAGCCGCGTCCGATGAGCGACTTCCAGCGCCCCGCGCCCACCGCCCCCGGCGGCCGCAGCACCGTCCTCGGTGTCGTGGTCGGCGCGATCCTCGCCTTCGCGGCCCTGATGTTCGGCTTCTGGGGCTTCGTCCTCACCGCCCTCTTCATGGCCCTCGGCGTCGTGATCGCCCGCATCGCCAACGGCACCCTCGACGTGCGCAGCCTCGTGGACGTGTTCCGCGGCCGCACCACCTCCCGCTAGGAGCCCACCGTGACCGCTCTCGACACGCGTCCCGCATCGCCGGTGGCGGGCACCGTCACCATCACCGTCCGCTCCATCGAACGCGCCGCCGTGGCGATCGTCCACGAGGAGCTGGGCGTGGAGGTCTCCGCGATCCGCGTCCGCCTCTCCGATGACCGGGGCGGCCTCGCCCTCGCGGTGACCGCGCCGGTCGTCGTCGAGCCGGGCACCGCCCCGGCCGGCGGCTCCCTGCTCGAGCGCCTGCACGGCGATCGCACCCGCATCGCCTCCCGCATGGAGGCGCTGACCGGGCGCACCGTCAGCCGGATCGACATCCGGGTCACGGGCACCCGCACCCGAAGCACGAGGAGAGTCGCATGAGCCCCGCACCGTCGGCGCCCGACACCCGCTACAGCCGCTACCTCCGTCGCGAGACCCACAAGTCCCGCTCCGCCGCGCAGATCGTCGTCCTGGTGCTCATCGCCCTGGTCGCGGCCTATGTCGGCACGGAGGCGGTGCTCGCGATCCTCGGCGCCGCGCCCCTGCTCGCCGCACCGTCCGCCCTGCTGGGCGCGATCGTCGGAGTCGCGTCGCTGGCGAACCCCGCCCTCATCGGCGTGGCCGTCGGCGCGGGCGTCCTCGCCCTGGTCCTGCTGGTGCTCGCACTGGCGCCCGGGGCCCGGGCCCGCCACACCGTGGACGACGACCGCCTCGCCGTGGTCGTGGACGACGGCGTGATCGCCTCCTCCCTGGCCCGCGCAGCCCGCACGGCCGCCCACTCCCGCCGCGAGGACACCCGCGCCTCGCTCGGGCGGCGCACCGCACTGGTCGAGGTGACCCCCGCCTCCGGCATCGCGGTCGACCGCGACGCCGTGCAGAGCGCCGTCGACGAGGAGCTCGCCCGCATCGGCGCGAAGCCCGCCCCGCGCTCCACCGTCCGCGTCTCGACCTCCGGGAGGATCTGATGACCACGAGCAACCGCTTCGTCAACCGGCTCGTCCTGCTCGTCGTGGGCCTCGTGCTCGCGCTGGTCAGCGCCGGAGCCGTCCTGATCGCCGTCTCGCAGCCGGTCCGCGACTCCGTCCTCTCCTTCGCCGACGGCGAGGGCGCGGCCCTGGTCTCGCGCCTCTCCCCCGAGGAGGGCACCGCCTGGAGCGATGCCGCCGTCCTCTGGCCGCTCTACGCCGTCGTCGGGATCTGCCTCCTCGGCATCGTCCTCGCGCTGGTGATGGCCTTCGCCCACGGTCACGGCCGCACCGGCACCGTCCTCCGCGACGAGGCCGAGGGTGCGCCCGCCGGAGGGATCGAGATCGCGACCGGCTTCGCGGAGGACGTCCTCGAGACGGCTCTCGCCGGGCGGACGGAGCTCCTCGACGTCACGGTCGCGGCCTACCGCCACGGCTCCGAGACCGCGCTGAAGGTGCGCGTCCTCCCCCGCGGCGGCGTCTCGCCCCGCACCGTGGTCGACGCCGTGCACCAGGAGGTCGACGCGCTCGACGCCCTGCTCGGCGCCCGCCTGCCGGTCCTGCTCGAGGTCGCCTCGAGCGCCCGGGCCGGCTTCTCCAAGGAGGACCGGGTCGCCTGACTCCGGTCCCGCAGCTTCCCCGGCACCCGCCGGCGGATGGTCACACCGAACAGAAGGAGCCCCTCATGGGTGCAGACGACAAGATCCGCAACGCAGCCGAGAACCTGGTCGGCAAGGCCAAGGAGGCCGTCGGCAAGCTGACGGACAACGAGCGCCTCGAGGCCGAGGGCCAGGCCGACCAGACCAAGGCCCACACCAAGAAGGTCGGCGAGGACGTCAAGGACGTCTTCAAGAAGTGATCTGACCGGAACCTCGACGGGGCCGTCACCGCATCAGCGGTGGCGGCCCCGTCGTCGTGCGTGGAGCGGGTGCGTCGAGCGTCAGACGCCCCAGAACATGATCCGGCCGGCGGAGGCCGCGTCGATGCTCTGGTCGTGGTTGTCGGCGGTGTGCGAGGAGTAGAGGATCCTGTCGCCGTCGACGCTGGTCACGACGCCCGTGTGGTCCCAGTCGCCCGAGCCGTCCCAGTCGAACTGGACGATGTCGCCCGGCTTCACCCGGCTCCGCTCGGAGTCGGGGATCGCGGTCGCGCGCTCGGGGTGCGCGGCGAGGTAGGCGTTGAACGCTGTCGACGACGCCCAGGCGGAGCTGTACCCGCCGGAGGAGGAGTAGCTCCATTCGCCGTCCATCTCCCAGCCGCGGGCGATCAGCGACTGCGAGGTGAAGTTGACGCAGTCGTTGCCCGAGATCACGCCGTACTGGGCCGAGTTGTAGTCGTTCCAGTAGGTGGAGAGGTAGTCGAGCTGCGAGGCCAGGCGGCTCGCGTCCAGTGCGGCCTGGGCCTTCGCGGCCTCGATCGCCGGGTCGGGCGTGTAGGCGAAGGTGATCGCCGAGGCGACGACCTTCGTGCTGGCGAGCACGCCGGTCGCGGCGGGGCTGGGAGTGGCGGTCGCGGTCGGGGCAGCGAGGTCGGTCGAGGCCTCGGCCGTCGTGCCCTCCGCGGCGCCCGACGTGTCGACGGCCGGCTGCACCGCGTCGGCCGGGGTCCCGTCGACGGTGACCGCCGCGGCGGAGTCGGTGACCGCGTCGAACGTGATGGCCTGACCGTCGGCGTCGAAGAAGGCGACCGGGACCTCGCCCGCTGCCTCTCCGTCGGCCGGAGGGGCGGTGACCGTGATCTGGTCGGGATTGTCGACCGCGACGCTGCCCTCGGCCCCGCCGAAGCGGACGGTGGCGACCGAGTCCAGGTTCGATCCCTCGAGCGTCACGCTCGTGCCGCCGGCGACGGTGCCGGAGGTGGTGGAGACGGAGCTGAGGACGACCCGGGCGGAGGCGGTGGTCGCGGGGAGCACGGCGACGCTGGTCGAGGTCGGAGCAGCGGAGGGCGTCGCGGTGGCCGACTCGGCCGAGGAGCCGGTGCCGACGGTGAGGCTCAGGCTCGACGCGACGGCCACGACGACGAGCCCGCCGGAGACGGCGAGCGCCAGCGTGCGCGGGGACGGGCGGAAGAAGGATGCCCCGCGGCGGGCGGGCGCGGTGCGGAGCCGGTGCCCCTCCGCTTCGCGGCGGTCGCGGCGGGACGAGAACGATCCCTCCGGGGCGGGGTGCACCGGGGCGGGAGCCGAGGGCTGCGCGGGAGCGGCGGCGGGTGCGGCGGGCCGGATGCGGCCCTCGCGCTCGCGGGCCTCGCGGCGGGTCAGCGGAGCGCCGGGGGTCGCCAGCGACGCGACTCCGACGATCGCGCCCAGCAGGGCGGACGGTGCGGCGAGCAGGGGCGCGGCGCCGAGGATCGCGAGC
>NZ_PSUU01000016.1:0-78195 GCF_002932015.1 Rathayibacter sp. AY1H3 | reverse complement strand
GCTCCCGCGGTGCAGGAACTCGGGGTGCATCAGGCGGCCTTCGCGCCCGTGATCAGCGAGACGAGCTCGTCGCCGCTGGTCTCGGCGGTGCGGCGGCCGGCGACGGCGAGGCCCGCGCGCATCACCCACACCTGGTCGCTCAGGCGCATCACCTGGTCGAAGTTGTGGCTGATCAGCAGCACGGCCACTCCGGCGTCGCGCAGCTTGAGGATGATCTTCTCGACGCGCGCCGTCTCCTGGACGCCGAGCGCCGCGGTCGGCTCGTCCATGATCACGATCTTGCTGCCCCAGCCCGCGGCCCGGGCGATCGCGACCGCCTGGCGCTGGCCGCCCGAGAGGCGGCGGACCTTGCTGGTGACCGGCGGGACGTTCACGGCGAGGTCGCCGAGAAGCTCCTGGGCCGTCTTCTTCATCTGCGTCCGGTCGAGGAACCGCACCCCGGGCACGCCCTTGGTGAGCTCCCGGCCGAGGAAGAAGTTCTGCCACACGGTCAGGTCCTCGACCAGGGCGAGGGTCTGGTGCACCGTCTCGATGCCGCCGTCCCGGGCGCCGAGCGGAGTGGTGAAGTGCACCACGTCGCCGTCGAGGGTGATGGTGCCGGAGTCGGCGGGGTGCACTCCGGAGAGGCAGCGGACGAGGGTGGACTTGCCCGCGCCGTTGTCGCCGATCAGGGCGGTGATCTCGCCGCGGCGCATCGACATCGACGCTCCCTTGAGAGCGTGGACGCCGCCGAAGGACTTCTTGATGTCCCGCGCTTCGAGCAGGATGTCGCTGGTCATGGCTGGGCTCACTTCTTCTGGTAGCGGGTGATGAGGGCGGCGAGCACGACCACCAGGCCGACGGCGAGGGGCTGGTAGAACTGCGAGACGCCGAGCAGGGTCAGGCCGTTGGTCAGCGCGGTCAGGAGGAACGCTCCGATGATCGGGCCGACGATCTTGGCCTTGCCGCCGGTGAGGCTCACTCCGCCGAGCACGACGGCCGCGATGGAGTTGAGCAGGTACTGCGTGTTGATGGCCGGCTCCGCGGCGCCGACGCGGGCGACGAGGAGGAGCGAGCCGACTCCGGCGAGGACGGCGGCGATGATGTACACCGCGATGCGCACGCGTCCGGCCTTGATGCCGTTGGCGACCGCGCTCTCCTCGTTGCCGCCGACCGCCTGCACGTGCAGGCCGAAGCGGGTTCGGAACATGACGACCCAGGCGACGACTCCGATGACCGCGGCCAGGATGATCGGGTAGCCGATGATCCCGATCGAGCCGGTGGTGAGGCGGAGCAGCTCGGGGCTGCCGACCGTGATCGGCTTGCCGTCGGAGACGATCAGCGCGAGGCCGGTCGCCACCGAGAGCGTGCCCAGTGTCGCGATGAAGTCGGTGACCTTGCCCTTCGCGATCAGGAAGCCGTTGATCACTCCGATCAGCCCCGCGAAGAGCAGGGCCGCGAGCGCCGACAGCCAGAAGCCCCAGCCGGCGCTCCAGCCGATGCCGAAGCCGACCGCTCCGACGGTCATCGTCGCCGAGATCGAGAGGTCGATGCCGCCGGTGGTGATGACGAAGGACTGGCCGATCGAGAGGATGACCAGGATCGCGGCGGCGACGAGCATCGCCTTGATGTTGCCGAGGCTGAGGAACGTCGGCGTCGCGATCGAGAACACGATCACCAGGGCGACGAGCCCGATCGGTGCGGCGTTCTCGGCCCAGAAGCTGAGCTGACGGAGGTTCGCCAGCAGCGGGGAGGCGCTGGCCGGGGGTCGGGCGGTGACTGAGGTCATGGTCGCTTCCTGGGTTGCCATGGGCGGGAGGTCCTACTTGCTGGGGACGAGCGCGGCGAGCGGGTTGTCGAACTCCTCGAACGGCTGGGGGAAGGCGCCGAGGGCCTGCTCCGCGGTCTCGGAGGTCACGAGTGCGGTGGGCGACTCGATCTCGGCGGGGATCTCCTCGCCGGCGCCGACGGCCTCGCACGCCTGCACGCCGAGCTGGCCGATCGCGTAGGGGTACTGGGCGACGGTGGCGGTGAGGCCGCCGTCCTTCACGGACTGCAGCGCGTCCTCGTTGCCGTCGACGCTGACCACCTGGACGGAGCCGGTGAGGCCCGCGTTCTCGACGGCCTTGACGATGCCGAGGCCCATGTCGTCGTTCGCGGCGAAGAACGCCTTCACGTCGGGGTTCGCGGCGAGGATGTCGGTCGCCTTGGTCAGCGCGACCTCGCGCTTCCAGTCGGCCGCGGCCTCCTGGACGACGGTGAGGTCGGAGCCGATCGCGGCGGTGAAGCCGTCGACGCGGGCGGCGCTGGTGACGTCTCCCGAGACTCCGCCGATGACGGCGACCTCGGAGCCGGCGGGCAGCTGCTGCAGGAGGAAGTCGCCGGCCTTGCCGCCCGCGGCCTCGTTGTCGGTGCCGATGTAGGTGGTGACGTCGAGGTTCGCGGCCTCGACCGCGTCGGGGTCGAGCGGGCTGTCGATGTTGACGATCGTCTTGCCGGTGGCGGAGGCGAGGGCCTGCACCAGGTTCGTGCCGCTGATCGGGTTGACGATCAGGCAGCCGAAGTCCTGGCCGGCGACCGTGGTGAGCTTGTCGGCCTGGCCGGTGGTGTCGCCGATGTCGGCGGCGGCCTGCACCGAGACGTCCACGGAGTCGTCCTTCGCGGTGTCCTCGATGCCGTTCTCCATCGCCTGGAAGAAGGGGTTGTCGAGGCCCTTGATGACCGCGGCGACCTTGGTCGATCCGGAGCCGCCGGCGGCCGTGTCGCCACCCGAGGCGCAGCCGGTGAGGAGGAGTGCGAGGGCGCCGACCGGCGCGAGAACCGGGAGGAGGCGGCGTGCTGTGCGGTTCATCGTCATCCTTGAGGATCAGTGGCACCACTGCGTGCCGGTGTGTGAAAACTACCCGGGCTTTCGCGTTACTGCAATACGAAAGTCGGGGAACTTCAGGTTTCCCGTCGGCAGGCATGTACGCTGACCGTGACAAGAGGGGGAGCGATGACGGGGTACTCCACCGGCGAGGCCGGTTCGCACGTGGCCGACGTCCTCGCGCTGTTCCGCGAGCAGGGCGAGGTCTCGCGCAACGCGGTGATGGAGCAGACGGGGCTCTCCCGCTCCACCGTCAACCAGCGCCTCGCGACCCTCGTGGAGCTCGGCCTGATCGCCCCCACCACCGGCGGCGAGTCGACCGGCGGGCGCCCCTCGAGCATGTTCGC
The DNA here is from genome assembly GCF_002932015.1 of Rathayibacter sp. AY1H3. NCBI lineage: Bacteria > Bacillati > Actinomycetota > Actinomycetes > Micrococcales > Microbacteriaceae > Rathayibacter > Rathayibacter sp. AY1H3. The sequence continues at coordinate 75,003 of NZ_PSUU01000016.1, read as the reverse complement.
GATGAACCTGGTCGGCACGGTCTTCCTCACCGCCGACATCGGAGCGAGCGGGTTCGTCGCCGCCGCCTGCGACCTGCGCGGCACCCCCCTCCGGCACGAGAGCGGCGTCGTCGACGTCTGGGAGGGACCGGACGCCGTGCTCTCGCTGGTGATCGCCGCGTTCGAGCGGCTGCAGCAGGGCGACGCGGTCGCCGGCATCGGCGTCGGAGTCCCGGGGCCGGTCGAGTTCGCCGCCGGGCGCGTGCGCAACCCGCCGATCATGACCGGCTGGGACGACTTCGACATCGCCGGCTACTTCGCCGAGCCGTACGAGGGCGTGCAGGTCGTCATCGAGAACGACGCGAACGCCCGCGCCCTCGCCGAGTCGCGCCACCACGGCTCCGACAACCTGATCAGCCTGAAGCTCGGCACCGGCATCGGCTCGGGCCTCGTCTTCAACGGAGCGACGATCCGCGGAGCCGTCGGCGCGGCCGGCGACATCGGCCACACCCGCGCGGTCACGGGCACGGTCGACGCGGATCCGCTGCCCTGCCGCTGCGGCAATGCCGGCTGCGTGGAGGCGTACGCGAGCGGCTGGGCCCTCGTCCGCGACCTCTCGGCCGACGATCCCTCGATCGCGCACGTCGCCGACGTCACGGCCCGCGTGCTCCGCGGCGACATGCGCGCCACCCAGGCGGTGCGCCAGGCCGGCCGCGTCCTCGGCGAGGCGGTCGCCGACCTCGTCAACATCCTCAACCCGCGGACCATCGTGATCTCGGGCCAGCTCGGCGACTGCGGCGAGGTGCTGATGTCGGGCCTGCGCGAGCGCGTCTACCTGCGCACCCACCCGCTCGCCACGCGGCACCTGACCATCCACACGTCGGACCTGGGCGAGCTGGCCGGCGTGATCGGCCTCGCCCTGACGACAGCCGACCAGGTCTTCAGCCGCGAGCGCTTCGACCGCGAGGCGAGCGCCGAGAGCCCCCGCGCGGCGGCCGCCGCGAGCTGAGCGGGAGCGCCCGGCAGCGGCGGGACCGGCATGAGCGACCCCTCCGCCCCGCGCACTGTTACGCCCGGCGACGAAGGGTTACGCCGGGCGACGCGGGCCGGGACGGGCGGGCCCGCGGTGCTCCATCATCGTGTCCGGGACGACGCGGAGAGGCCGCGGCCGCCCGACCCGTCCGAAGGAACGCGATGATCCGGCTCGAGCAGCTCAGCAAGTCGTACGGTCCGGCGACCGTGCTCGACCGCCTCGACTTCTCGGTCGCGACCGGCGAGATCTTCGCCGTCGTCGGCCCGAGCGGTGCGGGCAAGAGCACGCTCGCCGCCTGCGTGAACCTCCTGGAGCGGCCCACCTCGGGCACGGTCGTCGTCAACGGAGAGGCGCTCTCGCAGCTCTCGGAGGAGCGGCTGCGCGTCGCCCGCCGTCGCATCGGCACGGTCTTCCAGTCCGACGGACTCTTCAGCCGCCGCACGGCCGAGCAGAACGTGGCCCTGCCGTTGGAGTACCTCGGCGTCACCGCCGCCGAGACGAAGCGCCGCGTTGCGGAGCTCCTCGAGCGCGTCGGCCTCTCGGACCGCGCGCGCTACTACCCGCACCAGCTCTCCGGTGGTCAGCGCCAGCGCGTCGGCATCGCCCGCGCGCTCGCCCTCCGCCCCTCGGTGCTGCTCTCGGACGAGGCGACCTCGGGCCTCGACCCCGCCTCGACCACCGCGATCACCACGCTCCTGAAGGAGCTGCGCGACGACCTGGGCCTCTCGATCCTCTTCATCACCCACGAGATGGAGACGGTGCGCCAGGTGGCCGACTCCGTCGCCCGCCTCGACCACGGCCGCATCGTGGAGTCAGGCCGTCTCGTCGACCTGCTGCGCGACCCCGCGTCCCCGCTCGGCCTCGCCCTCAACCCGGTGCGCCCCGCCGTCGCGCCCGGCCCGGGCCTCGGCGAATGGGTGGTGGGCTACTCCCGCTCCGGAGTGCCGACCGACTGGGTCACCCGGCTCGCGGAGGCGGTCGGCCCCGTCTCGCTGCTCGGCGCGGCGATCGAGACGGTGGACGGGCAGGCGGTCGGCCACGCGACGATCGGGCTCGGCCCGGTCGACGAGGCGCGGCTCACCCGTGCGGCGGCCGAGCTCGGCCTGTCGGTCCGGCCCGCCGGCGTGCGCGTCCTCGCCGAGGAGGTGGCGGCATGATCCTCCACCTCGACAACAAGGTCCCGCTCGAGCAGATCCCCGCGCTGGTGCTGCCGGCGCTCGGCGAGACGCTGATCATGGTCGGCATCGTCATGGCGATCGTGGTGCTGGTCGGCGTGCCGCTGGGCGCTCTCGTGCACAACCTCGCTCCGGGCGGGCTGGCCGAGAACCGGGCCGCCCACCAGGTGCTCAGCGCCGTCATCAGCGTCGGCCGCTCGCTGCCGTTCCTCATCCTGATGGCGTCGATCATGCCGTTCACGCGCCTGATCACCGGCACCAACATCGGGATCGCGGCCGCCGTCGTGCCGATGTCGATCGCGGGGATCGCCTTCTTCACCCGGATCGTCGAGAACGCGCTGCGCAGCGTGCCGCTCTCGCTCACCCGCGTCGCCCGCGCCTCCGGAGCGTCGCGGCTGCAGGTGGTGCGGACCGCCCAGCTGAGCGAGGCGGTGCCGCAGATCATCGGCGGCCTGACGATCAACACGATCGCGATGATCGAGTACTCGGCGATCGCCGGCACGATCGGCGCCGGCGGCATCGGCTACGTCGCGGTGACCTACGGCTACCAGCGCTTCGACACCACCGTCATGCTCGCCACCATCGTGATCCTGGTCGCCACCGTCGCGACCGTGCAGCTCACCGGCGACGCCCTCGTCCGCGCAACCACGCCCGGCGCCTCCCGCTCGCGGCGAGCGCCGCGGGTCGCGGCCGCCGTCTAGAACCCCACTCCCCCTCCTGCGCCCTCGGGCGCCCCTCCCGCGCGCCCGCGCACCCCCTCTTCGAAAGGCACCGCCATGTCCACTCCCGACGACCTCGGATTCGATCTCAAGAAGAAGCGCCGCTGGCCCTGGATCGCCGGAGCGGCCGTCGTCGTGGTCGGCGTCGCCTCCGCGATCGCCGTCCCGCTCCTCTCCCCCGCCGTCTCGGCCAACGAGCAGGAGGGCGCGACGCTCTACGTCGCGACCGCCGAGGGCAATGCCTCCGAGCAGGCCCTGGTCGACTTCGTCGCGAAGGAGGTGGCGCCGCGCTACGGCATCACCGTCGCCTTCAAGGGGCTCTCGGACAGCAACACCATCAACCGCGCGGTGAGCGAGGGCGAGGTCGCGGCCACGGTCTACCAGCACAAGCTCTGGCTGGGACAGGTGCTCGAGGCCAACCCCGACTTCGAGGAGGAGGCGGCCACCCCCGTCTTCCGCTGGGGCTTCGGGCTCTGGAGCGACAAGTACTCCGACGTCTCCCAGATCCCCGACGGCGGCACGGTCTCGCTCTACTCCGACCCCGCCAACGAGGCGCAGGGCCTCTGGCTGCTGCAGAACGCCGGCCTGATCACGCTGAAGCCGGGCACGGAGCCGGGCACCGCGACCCAGGACGACATCGCCGAGAACCCGAAGAACCTGCAGTTCACCCTGCTCGACTTCGCCGCCCAGTCGCGCGCGCTGCCGGACCTCGACGCGGCCGTCGGCTACACCGAGTACTACCTCGCCGCCGGCATCCCGATCGAGCAGCAGATCTTCGCCCCGCAGGCCCCCGACGACTTCGCCGGGCAGCTCACCATCGGCTCGAAGTACCGCGACACCGAGAACGTGAGGAAGCTCGTCCAGGCCTTCCAGGATCCGGCCGTGCAGGAGTTCCTCGCCACGGACGAGACGGTGAAGGGGATCCTGCTGCCGATCGACGGCTGAGCAGGGCCGGAGCGACGGGGTCGCCTGACGAGTCGCGCGCGGCTTCTCGGGCGACTCGGCGTCTGCGGACGTAGCGTGGGCTCATGAACACGTTCACTCTCCACAACGGTGTCGAGATCCCCGCCCTCGGACTCGGCGTCTTCCAGACTCCGCCCGACGAGACCCGCGCCGCCGTCGCCGCCGCGCTCGACGCGGGGTATCGGCACATCGACACGGCGGCGGCCTACGGCAACGAGCGCGAGGTGGGCGAGGCGATCGCCGGCCGCGACGACGTCTTCCTCGAGACGAAGGTGTGGATCAGCGACTACGGCTACGACGAGACGCTGCACGCCTTCGACAAGAGCGCGGGCAAGCTCGGCGTCGAGCGGATCGACCTGCTGATCCTGCACCAGGCCCTGCCCGAGGCCTTCGACCGCACCCTCGACGCCTATCGGGCGCTCGAGCGGCTGCTCGCCGACGGGAGGGTGCGGGCGATCGGCGTGAGCAACTTCATGGTCGAGCACCTCACCCGCCTGCTCGCCGAGACCGACGTCGTCCCCGCGGTGAACCAGCTCGAGGTGCACCCGTACTTCCAGCAGCGGCGGGTCGAGCGCTTCGGCTGCGAGAACGACATCCTCACCCAGGCCTGGTCGCCGATCGGCGGCATCACCGCCTACCGCGACTCCCCGCGCCGCAGCTTCGACGACCCGGTGCTCCTCGAGCTCGGCGCCAAGTACGGGAAGACGGCCGCGCAGGTGATGCTCCGCTGGCACCTGCAGGAGGGCCGCCAGGTCATCCCGAAGTCGACCCGCCCCGAGCGCATCGCCGAGAACATCGACGTGTTCGACTTCGCGCTCTCCGGCTCGGAGCTCGCCCGGATCGACGCCCTCGAGGCCGGCGTGCGCGGCGGACCGGAGCCCGAGGCCGTGACGCTGGAGGCGTACGGCCGCGACATCCCCGAGGCGTGAGGACGGCGCCCGCGACGGGAACACCGGAGCCGTCGCGGGCGTTGCCCTCACCATGAGCGTTCCCCTCTCCATCCTCGACCTCGCCCCCATCGCCCCCGGTGAGACCGCTCGCGACAGCTTCGCCGCCTCCGTCGCCCTGGCCCAGGAGGCCGAGCGGAACGGCTACCGCCGCGTCTGGTACGCCGAGCACCACAACATGGCGAGCATCGCCTCCAGCGCGACCTCGGTGCTCATCGCGCACGTCGCCTCGCAGACCTCCACGATCCGCCTCGGCTCCGGCGGCGTCATGCTGCCGAACCACTCCCCGCTCACCATCGCCGAGCAGTTCGGCACCCTCGAGACGCTGCACCCGGGCCGGATCGACCTCGGACTCGGCCGCGCCCCCGGCAGCGACCAGGCGACCTTCCGCGCGCTCCGCCGCGACCCCGACTCCTCCGAGCGCTTCCCGCAGGACGTGCTGGAGCTGCAGGCGTTCCTCGCCGGCGAGTCCCGCATCCCCGGAGTGAGCGCGACGCCCGGTGCCGGCACCCGCGTCCCCCTCTACATCCTCGGCTCCTCGCTCTTCGGCGCGCAGCTCGCGGCCGCGCTGGGCCTGCCGTACGCGTTCGCCTCGCACTTCGCTCCGGACGCGCTGCACCAGGCCGTCGCGGAGTACCGCCGCGGCTTCCGCCCCTCCGAGCAGCTCGACGCGCCCTACGTGATCGCCGGGATGAACGCCATCGCCGCCGACACCGAGGAGGACGCACAGGAGCAGTTCGCGCAGATGAAGCGCGCCCGCCTGATGATGCTGCTGCGCCAGAGCGGGCAGATCCCCGTCGGCCAGACCTTCGACGACGAGGAGCTCGACGCCCTGCTCAGCGCCCCGATCGGCGCCCACGTCGCGAGCATGACCACCTACACCGGTGTCGGCACCGGCGACCAGGTGGCCGACTACACCGCCGACTTCGCCCGCTCCGCCGACGCCGACGAGGTCATCGTCGCCCACGCGTCGCTGCAGACGGAGGCGCGCCTGCGCTCGGTCGCGCTCCTCGCGCAGTCGAACGCGCGCGTCGCCGCCTGACGGGCGGGCGGTCGAGTCCGTCGGCGCCGCCGCACGGGCCCCGCGCGCGACCGGGGCCGCGCATCGGCGGGCGTGCGGCGCGCATCGGCGGACTCCTGTGAAAGTGAGCCTCTAACGGGGGCCACCTCTCGGGGCACGACCCCGGGAGGAGCGCGTCCGCGGTGCCAGGCTGAGCCCTGTGTCGACGATGACGGGCAAGCGGCGTGAGCCCGGGGACGGCCCTGCACGGTCGGCTGCCCTGCTGCTGCGGGTCTGCGCGGGCGACCGGACCGCCTTCCGGCAGCTCTACTCGCTCACCGCGGGCCGGGTCGTCTCCGTCGCGGACGCCGTGCTCGACGACCGCGCCGCCGCCGAGGAGGTCGCGCAGGAGGTCTACCTCGAGCTCTGGCGCACCGCGCGCTCGCTCGACCCGGGCCGTCCCGTGCTCGCCTTCCTGGCCCAGGTCGCGCACCGCCGTGCCGTGGACCGCGCCCGGGCGGACCGGTCGGCGCGGCGCCGGGAGCTGCAGTACACGGTCCTCGACCGGCCGCGCGATCACGAGTGGGAGCGCTCGGACGTCCGGCTGGCCCTGGCGCCCGCGGCCGGCGCGATCCGGCAGCTCGCCGCCATCCACCACGACGTCCTCTACCTCGCCTACGTCCGCGGGTACAGCCACTCCGAGATCGCGGAGGAGCTGTCGATCCCGCTCGGCACCGTCAAGACCCGGCTGCGCGACACCCTCATCCGCCTGCACACCCACCTGCAGTCCGCCGGCCCGGCGGACCCGGACGGCGGACCGGGACGGCGCATCCGGCGCTGACCGATGGCGCGGACGCCTCTGCGCCACCGGGGTCGCACGCCTCAGGACCGAGTCCGGCCCGCTCAGCCCGCCTGCGTCGCGCCCGAGACCGCGAGCCCGACGATCACCGTCAGCACCGTCGTCCACAGCGCGATCGCGACGCCCTGCCAGAGCAGGATCCGCCCTCGGCCGACTCCGGCGCCCGCCAGCATCACCGCGGTGAAGTGCGTCGGGAGCAGCAGCGGCCCCAGCAGGCTCACGCCCGGGACGCCGTAGCGGGTGAAGGCCCGCTGGAACTTCTCGCGCCGCGGAGTCGTCCGCTTCGCCTCCGAGCGGCCCGTGATCGCCGAGCGGACGCCGGTGCCCAGCAGCACGAGCAGCGCCACGCAGACGAAGTTGCCGATCGCCCCCGCAAGCCCGGCGACGACCGGGTGGATGCCGCCGATGATCCCGATGCTCGCCGCTCCCTCGCCCTCGATGAAGGGGACGGCCCCGGCCGCGGCGACGACGAGGGGCTGCACGAGCTCGGGAACGCGGCCGATCAGGTCCTGGAATCCGAGGATCGCGTCGCTGATGATCGTCATGGTCGTGCCTTCCGGTTCGTGGCCCCGGCTCTCGGGACTCCTCCATCCGACCGTGTCCGCGCCCGACGCGGCAGTGCCGCCGGGTCACCGCGTCCCGGGAGGATCGACGGCCCGAGGGGTGACAAGTGTCATGGTCGTAGCCTGGGCCGCATGGTGAACTCGACCGAGGCGGATCCGCCCGTGCGCGCGGGCCGCGGCGTCGCCGTGACCTGGTGGTACACCCTCGCGTCGGCCGCCTCCTTCGTGGTGATCGTCCTGGCCGTCTGGTCCGTGGCGGTGCTGAGCGCCGAGGCCGAGGAGTGGCGGAAGGCCGCCTACTTCCTGGGCGCGGCCGCCTGGGTCGCGGTGTTCTCGCCGACCGCGCTCGCGTACCGGCGCGCCGACCGCGAGGGCCCGGTGCGCCTCCGGGCCGCGCCGACCCTGGTCTTCTGCCTCGGAGTGGCGGCCGCCGCGCTCACCGGCACGGCCGCCGGGAGCCTCGCGCTCGGGCTCTCGCTCGCCGCGACCCTGGTCGCCGTGCTGCCCTGGCAGAGCGGCGTGCGGCTCCGGGTGATGGTGCTCTGCACGATCGTCCTCGCGGTCGCGGCGGTGCTCGAGCAGACGCGCGCGGCGCCGGACGCGTCGGCCGCGCTCTCGACCCTCCTGCTGTTCGCGACACTGCTGCCCCTGACGGTCGTCAGCGCGCTGTGGTGGTGGGACATCGTCCGCGAGCTCGACCGGGCGCGCGCCGCCGAGGGCCGGCTCGCCGCCGCGCAGGAGCGCCTGCTGCTCGCCGGCGACGTGCACGACCTCCAGGGGCACCACCTCCAGGTGATCGCGCTGCAGCTCGAGCTCGCCGAGCGCCTTCTCGGCAGCGACCCGGAGGCCGCTCTCGAGCAGCTGCGCGCCGCCCAGCGCTCGGTCGACGGCGCCCGCACCGGCACCCGCGAGCTGGCGACGCGCTTCCGCAGCGTCCCGCTCGTCGACGAGCTGGCCAACGCCGCCGACCTGCTCCGCTCGGCCGGGCTCCGCGTCGAGCTCGAGGTCGACCCGGCGGCGGCTCACGCGCCGGCCGAGACGCTCGGGCCGGTGGTCCGCGAGACGACGACGAACATCCTCAAGCACGGCGGCGGCTCCAGCGCGCGGCTGCGGCTCGCGCGGGAGCGGGACGAGTGGCGGTTCGAGGCGGTGAACGACCTGGCACCGGACGCGGAGGAGGCGGACGGGACCGGCTCGGGCGTCCTCGGCATGGCGGAGCGGGTCGAGCGCGCGGGCGGGACGCTGCGCGCCGGGGCGGTCCGCCGCTCCTTCGAGCTGGACGCGCGCCTGCCGGTGGGGAGCGACTCGTGATCCGGGTGCTGATCGCCGACGACGAGGACATGATCCGCACGGCGCTGGCCGCGCTCCTCCGCCTCGAGGAGGACCTCGAGATCGTGGGCGAGTGCCGCGACGGCGAGCAGGCGGTCGCGGAGGCGCTGCGCCTGCAGCCCGACGTGTGCCTGTTCGACGTCGAGATGCCCGGGCTCGACGGGATCGAGGCGGCGGAGCGGCTGCGCCGGGTCTCGGCGACGCGGGTCGTGGTCGTCACCCGGCACGCGCGGCCGGGGGTCCTGCGGCGAGCGCTCGGAGCGGGCGTCAGCGGCTTCCTGCCGAAGTCGCGCCGGGTCGAGGACGTCGCCGAGGTGATCCGCCAGGTCGCGAGCGGACGCCGCTACGTCGATCCGGAGATCGCCGCCGACGCCCTGGCGAGCACGCGCAGCCCGCTGACCGACCGCGAGCTCGACGTGCTCAGCGCCGGCTCCCGCGGCGAGACGATCGGCGAGATCGGCGCGGCGCTGCACCTCTCCTCCGGCACCGTCCGCAACCACGTCTCGTCGATCCTCCGCAAGCTCGACGTCGACACCCGCCAGCGCGCGGTGATCGAGGCCCGTGAGCGCGGCTGGATCTGAGCGGAGGCGCCGCAACGGCAGCCACTATGCAGAAGTCGTCGCACTCACACACGAGTGCGACGACTTCTGCGTTCTCGCGAGCGCCGCCTGGTCAGGCCGTCGGCGTCCAGATCCGCATCGTCGACGGCCCGCGGTTCGCCCAGCGGTGGTACGGCCGGAACTCCGCCTCGAAGCGGCGCCCCTCCTCCACCGGCACGGAGCCGTAGGGCCAGCCGGGAGCCGCCTCCCGCGCCACGAGGGACACGCGCGCTCCCTCCGCCGTCACGACGGGCGGCACCGAGGCGTCGACCGCGATGTGCTCGGTGTCCAGGCCCTCGGGCAGGTCGAGCGACTCGATCGCGAGCACGAACGGCCCGCGCTCGAGGGCGACCTGGCCGCGCACCGCGTCGATCCGGGGGTGCGGGGCGACGAAGCGGGCCGTCATCGGCAGCGAGAGCCGCACGGTGTCGCCGGCGGAGAACGCCCGGCGGACGGTGATGGTCGGCGTCGAGACCGGCTCGCCGTCGAGCAGCGCCGAGCCCCGCGCGAACGGCGGCACCCGCAGCGTCAACGCGAACTCCGCGTCCTCGAGGATCCGCACGACGATCTCGCCGTCGGCCGGGTACTCCGTCTCGACGCGCAGCGCGACGCCTCCGGTGCGCACCTCGTACGCGCCGTACTGGTGGAGCTGCACCCCGTCGTCGGTGGCGGTCGCGAAGCCGAGTTCGACGCTCGCGAGGGTGCGGGCGGTGTTGGTCGGGCAGCACGAGACCCAGAACCAGGGCGCGCGGAGGCTGGACTGCGCGCGGTCGGTCTCGCGCGACTCGTCCGGCGCCACTCCGTCGACGCGCTGCTGCAGCGTGTTCGTGTAGAAGAAGGCGCGGCCGTCGTCGCGGGTGGCGGGGAGCACCGCGTTCAGCAGCGTCCGCTCCATCAGGTCCGCGTAGCGGTGCTCGTTCGAGCCGAGCAGGAGCCGCCAGCTGAGCATCGTGGAGCCGATCGCCGCGCAGGTCTCGGCGTAGGCGCGGTCCGGCGGCAGCTCGTAGTCGGCGCCGAACGCCTCGTCCTGGTGGTGCGAGCCCATCCCGCCCGTGACGTAGGTGCGCCGCTCGACGGTCGCCTCCCACTGGCGGCGGACCGCCTCCTCCAGCTCGGCGTCGCCGGTCTCGACCGCGACATCGAGAGCCCCGGAGGCGAGGTAGAGGGCCCGCACCGCGTGGCCGCGCAGCACCTCCGCGTCGCGCACGGGCACGTCGTCCTGGAAGTACTCGGCGCCGAACGCGATCGGCTTCAGCGTCCCCGTCCCGCGCCGCTCCACGAAGAGGCGGGCCAGCTCGAGGTAGCGCTCCTCCCCCGTCGCCCGCGCCAGCTCGGCGAGCGCCGGCTCGATCTCGGGGTGGCCGCACACGGCGACCCTCCCCTCGGGCCCGAACTCGCGGTGCACGTGGTCGGCGAGCCGTCGGGCGACCTGCGGCAGGAGGTCGTCGTGCCCGGTGCGGAGCCGCGCCACGGCGGCCTGGATCAGGTGCCCGAAGCTGTACAGCTCGTGGCCCCACTCCAGGTCGGAGTAGCGCGCACGCTGGCCGGGCCGGCCGAAGCTCGTGTGCAGGTAGCCGTCCGGGTCCTGGGCGGAGGCGACCCGCGCGACGAGGTCGTCGTACCGCTCCTGCAGCCCGGTGTCGTCGCTCCGGCCGAGTTCCCAGGCCATGGCCTCGAGGAGCTTGTAGACCTCGGAGTCCACGAACTCGATGCCCGCGTGCGCGTCGCCGCCCTCGGCGGACGAGATCGAGCCGTCGGCCGCGCGGTCGAAGTTGCCGGCCCAGCCGACGCGCTCGATCCACGAGCGGCAGTGCTCGATGACGGCGGAGGAGTTGAGGTCCTGGTAGTGCTTCCAGAAGCCGCCGGTGAGGCTGATCTCGTCCTGGCGGAGCGGCCGGAGCACGCTCCGCGAGGGGGCGACCGGGCCGCCGAGGGCGGTGGCGGTGGGGGCGGTGAGGGTCACGGTGTCTCCTTGGAGGGACGGGTCAGTCCTTGACGGCGCCGGCGGTGACTCCCGCCGAGACGTACCGCTGGGCGACGACGAGGAGGACGGCTGCCGGGAGCGAGGCGACCACGGCGGTCGCCATGATCGAGTTCCACTCCTGGTTGTTGTTGCCGATGTACTTGTAGATGCCGAGGGTGATCGGCTGGAGCTTCCCTCCGCTGTCGAGCGTCGAGGCGAAGATGAAGTCCGACCAGGCCCAGAGGAACGCGAACAGCGAGACGGTGACGACGGAGTTGCGGCTGATCGGCATGATCACCGAGGTGAAGGTGCGCCAGGCGCTCGCTCCGTCCATCCGGGCCGCCTGGGTGAGCTCGTCGGGGATCCCCGACATGAAGGCCGTGAAGATCAGCACGCCGAACGGCACCGCGATGGTGGAGTCGGCCACGATCAGGCCCGGGATCGAGTTGAGCAGCCCCAGGTTGAGGTAGATGGCGTAGAAGCCCATCGCCATGATGATCGCCGGGATCATCTGCGCGATCAGCAGCACGAACGAGAGGGCCTGCCCGCCGCGGGGCCGCAGCTTCGCCAGCGAGTAGGCGGCGGGAGCGGCGATCGCCACGGTCAGCAGCACCGTGCCGAGGCCGACGACGAGGCTGGTGCCCAGGTAGGGCAGCTGCTCGCTCAGCACCGCCTGGTAGCCGGTGAACGTGGGAGAGAACGGGAACCAGTCCGGCGGATCCTTCCGCATCGAGCCGGTCGGAGTGAGGGAGACGTTGATCATCCAGTAGACGGGGAACAGCATGACCGCCGTGAGGGCGATCCCGACCACCGTCAGGTACCAGGGGCGTCGGGCGGTCACCAGTCGGCCTGCTTCCGCTGGACCCGGATGTACACGAGACCGAAGACGAGGGCCAGGATGATCAGCAGGTTGCCGACGGCCGCGGCCGGTCCGAAATCGGGCAGCATCGAGCCGAAGCCGAGCTGGTACGTCCAGGTGGCGAGCGTGGTCGAGGAGTCGGCGGGGCCGCCCTTCGTCATGATCCAGATGATGTCGAACACCTTCAGCGTGTAGACGAGGCCGAGCAGGATCGTGATCGCCGACACCGGCCGCAGCAGCGGCAGCGTGATCCGCCAGAACTGCTGGGCGCCGGTCGCGCCGTCGAGCGAGGCCGCCTCGTAGAGGTCCTGCGAGATGTTCTGCAGGCCGGAGTAGAGGATCACCAGGTTGAACGGGATGCCGATCCAGATGTTCGCGATCAGGACCGCGATCAGCGAGGTGGTCGGCGAGGTGAGCCAGTTGATCTGGCCGATCCCGAACGACTCCAGGAACGCGTTCACGATGCCGGAGTCGCTGTTGAGCATCCACGACCAGGTCGAGGCCGAGACGATCAGCGGCAGGAGCCACGGCACCAGGAACAGCGCCCGGAGCGTGCTCGCGAGCGGGAAGCGGCGGTAGAAGAACACGGCGAGCGCCAGCCCCAGCGTGAACTGGAAGAGGAGCGAGACGCCGGTGAAGACCGCCGTGTGCAGCAGCGCCGGGCCGAAGGTCGCGTCCTGGAACACCTGGACGTAGTTGTCGAACCAGACGAAGGGCGCGTTCCCCTGCACGAACGAGCGGACCGTGTAGTCCTTCAGGCTCAGCTCGAGGTTGCGGTAGAGCGGGAACGCGTAGAAGACGAGCAGGTAGGCGACGAGCGGGGCGAGGAACGCCCACGCGACCAGGCGGCCGCCTTCGGGGCGCCAGCGGCGCCGACGGCTCTCGGCGGCCGGGGCGGGCGGGGCCGGCGGCTCGGTGCCGCGCCGCAGGAGGCGGGCGGTCTCGGTGGCAGTGGTCATGGTCTCTCCCGTCCCTCCGGCCGGTGCGCGGAGCACCGGCCGGAGGGACCTCGTTCGGGGAGCGGGAGCCCCCGGTCGTCCTACTTCGTGGCGGATTCGGCGGCCGACTGGGCGGCCTTCAGGGCGTCCTCGGGAGACTGCGAGCCGCTGAGCACGGTCTGCACCGCGCCCCACAGCTGCTCCGAGATCTTCGGGTACTTCGTGCCGAGGTCGTCCGAGGTGCGGCCCTTCGCGGCCTGCACGGCCGTGACCCACGGCTCGAGGTCGGCGTTGCCGGCGACCTGCTCCTGCTGCGCCTCGGCCGTCGGCGCGATGTACGAGAGCGTGTTGTCGGTCGTGACCAGGCTGCTCGTCGAGGTCAGGCACTCGGCGATCTTCTTCGAGGTCTCGTAGCGCGCCGTGTCCGACTGCACCGGGAGGGTGAGGAACTCGCCTCCGGTCGGTGCGGGGGCCGCTCCGCCGTCCTTCGACGGGATGGTCAGGACGCCGTAGTCGATGCCCGAGGCCTTCGCGTTGGCCAGCTGCCAGGTGCCGTTCTCGCCGAACGCGTACTCGCCGGTCTCGAACTCCTGCCAGCTCGTGGTCTGCGTGTTGCCGATCACAGAGTTGGGCGCGTAGCCCTTCTCGAGCCAGTCGCTCCAGAGCGAGACGGCGTCGACCGCGGCGGGCGAGTCGAGGTCGGTCAGCTCGGCGCCGGAGCCCCAGAACCACGGCAGGAACTGGAAGGTCCCCTCCTCCGTGCCGATGCCGGAGAACGTGATGCCCTTGCCGCCGGAGGCGGTGACCTTCTCGAGCGCGTCGGTCAGCCCGGCCCAGTCGGTGATGGAGGCGGCGTCCACGCCGGCCTTCTCGAGCACGGCCTTGTTGTAGTACAGCGCGAGCGTGTTGGCGCCGATCGGCACGCCGAAGGTGTCGCTGCCGGTCTGGCCGGCCGCGAGGATGTTCGCGTCGATCCCCTCGGTGGAGAGCCCGGACTCGGCGGTCGTGGTCAGGATGCCCGACTCCGCGAGCGTCGAGACAACGGGGTTGTCGACGAGCAGGAGGTCGGGCGAGTTGCCCTGCTGACCGGCGAGCAGCGCCTTGTTGGTCAGGTCGGTGGTGTCGTAGCCGGTGCGCTCGACGGTGACGCCGGCCTCGGTCCCGCAGGAGTCGATGAGCTTCGCCCAGTCGGACGACTCGTCGAACTGGGGGTACGGGTCCCAGAACGTGTAGCTGCCTCCCGCGGCGGAGCCGGAGTCTCCCCCGGAGCCGCTCGCGCAGCCGGTCAGTGCGGCGGCGGCCGTCCCCAGCAGGACGGCGGCGGCGAGGCCCCGAGCGTGCTTCCTCGTCTTCACGGATGATCCCTTCGTCGTTGACGGATTCCTCGGCAGTCGTCCCGATCGTCTGCGCCGGGCCGAAACTACTTTCTGTCGGGTAAACCTAGGCAGGGGCGGTCAGCGCGTCAAGAGATGCGACCTTTTCGGTCTTTTCGGTTTTTCGCCGGAGTCGTGCGAGGATCGACGCGGCGGCCCGCCGGGCCCGGAACGGAGGCGCGGTGCCACCACGCAAGCCCACCGGCACCATCACGCTCACCGACGTGGCGGCCGCCGCCGGCGTCTCGATCGCCACAGCCTCCAAGGCGCTCAACGGCCGCGACCAGGTGCGCGCCGAGACCCGCCAGCGCGTGCTGGACGCCGCCGAGGCCCTCTCCTTCACCCCGAACCCGTTCGCGCAGGCCCTCAACTCCCGGCGCACGGGCACTATCGGGATGCTCACGAACGACCTCGACAACCGTTTCGTGCTCCCCGTGCTGCTCGGCGCCGAGGACGCGTTCGGCGCCGGATCGACGTCGGTGCTCCTCTGCGACGCCCGCGGCGACTCGATCCGCGAGCAGCACCACATCAAGAACCTGCTCGCCAAGCGCGTCGACGGGATCGTGGTGCTCGGCCGGACGACGAACCCGCGCCCTTCGATCACCCGCACCATCCCGGTGCCGGTCGTCTACGCCTATGCGCCCTCGGAGGATCCGCGCGACTCCTCCTTCACGCCCGACAACGTGCAGGCCGGCGTCCTCGCCGCCCGCCACCTGATCGAGCGCGGACGGACGAGGATCGCCCTCGTCAACGGCGAGCCGAGCTACACCGCCGCGCACGACCGCGCCCGGGGCGTCGAGCAGGCGCTGACGGAGGCGGGGCTCCCGCTGGTCGGCGGCGGCGTCCTCTTCGGGCAGTGGTCCGAGAGCTGGGGCCGCCAGTGCGCAGAGACGCTGCTGCGCGCGCATCCGGACCTCGACGCGATCATCTGCGCGAGCGACCAGATCGCCCGCGGCACCCTCGACCACCTGCGCGAGACCGGCCGGCGGGTGCCGCAGGACGTGGCCGTCGTCGGCTTCGACAACTGGGACCTCCTCGTCGAGGCCGCCCGCCCGCCGCTCTCGAGCATCGACATGATGCTCGACACGCTCGGCCGCGCCGCCGCGGAGGAGCTCTCGAACGCGATCCACGGACGTCCGACCGCGGGCGTGCAGGCCATGCCCGTCCGCCTCGTGCCGCGGGAGTCCTCCGGCTGACGCCGCCCTCCGCGAGAACGCGGAGGACACCGCCTGCTCAGCGGTGTCCCGACGCTCGGAGCGGCGTCTCGACGCACGAGCGGGCCAGCGCGCATCGGCGAGGACACCGGAGGGACGGGCGGAGCGCGATCGTGGGCGCAGACGTGCGCCGGACCCCTCGGGAGTCCGGCGCACGGCCTGGCGGTGATCAGCTGCCGGTGATCAGCCGGGATCAGCTCCCGGTGCGTTCACCGCGGCGTCGGAGGGTGAGGAGCATCAGACCGCCGCCGAGCAGGGCGAGCAGGCCCAGCACTCCGGCGGTCGCCGTCGCTGCGGCGTCCACTCCGGTCGAGGCGAGAGCCGGACCGCGGGGACCGTTCGACCCGGACACGGGAACGACCGCGGCGTGGGAGGGCGCCGGTCGCGGCGCTGTGGTCGCGGTCGGAGTGGGCGAGGCCGTGGGCGTCGCGGTCGGCGTGGGGGTGGGGGTCGCCGTCGGAGCCACGGTCGGGGTCGCCGTCGGCGTGGTCGTCGGCGTGACCGTCGGAGCCACGGTGGGCGCGATCGTCGGAGTCACCGTCGGAGTCACCGTCGGCACGACGGTGGGAGTCACCGTCGGGGTGACGGTGGGAGTCACGGTCGGCGTGACAGTGGGTGTGACCGTCGGCGTCACGGTCGGCGTGACGGTGGGGGTCACGGTCGGCGTGACGGTGGGGGTCACCGTCGGGGTCACGGTCGGAGTGATGGTCGGGGTCACCGTCGGCGTGACCGTGGGCGTCACGGTCGGAGTGATGGTCGGGGTCACCGTCGGCGTGACCGTGGGCGTCACGGTCGGCGTGACCGTGGGGGTCACGGTCGGCGTGACTGTCGGCGTGACCGTCGGCGTCACGGTGGGCGTGACCGTCGGGGTCACGGTCGGCGTCACGGTCGGCGTGACCGTCGGGGTCACGGTCGGCGTCACGGTCGGCGTGACCGTCGGGGTCACGGTCGGCGTGACCGTCGGCGTCACGGTCGGCGTGACCGTCGGAGTCACTGTCGGCGTGACCGTCGGAGTCACTGTCGGCGTCACGGTCGGAGTCGCCGTCGGCGACGATCCGCCGTCGGAGGGCTCGCAGCCCGGCTCGGTGAAGTCGTTGGAATCGAGCGTGACCGCTCCCGTGCGGGCCGGTGCGCGGCCCTCGACGGAGACGCCCGTCGTCACCGTGATCGAGGCCGAGGCGAGCACGGAGCCCACGAAGTCCGAGTCGGTGCCGAGCGTCGCGGAGCTGCCGATCTGCCAGTAGACGTTGCAGGCCTGCGCTCCGTTGATCAGGGCCACCGTGCTCGACGAGGCCGTCGTCAGCGTCGACGCGGCGCGGATCACGAAGACCGCCTCGTTGACGCCCTCGGCGTCGAGCGTGAGCGTCCCCGTCACTCCGACCGGTCCGGCCGCGGTGTAGACCCCGGGCTTCAGCGTGCTGCCGCCGATCTCGGCGCCGATCTGCGCGGTCGTCGCCTGCGAGGCGAGCTGTCCGTAGGCGGTGCCCACGTCGGCCTGGGCCTGAGCCGCCTCCGCGTCTCCGCGGTGGGTCACTCCGTCCGTCCGTCCGGGCGGGAACCCGGTGACGGCGGTCAGCGGGCTGACCCCGACGCTCTGGTCCAGGACGCTCGACCCCGTGTTCGTCACGGTCGACGCGGCCAGGACCGAGTAGTCCTCCGCCGTGCCGAGGTCCGGAGCCGTGGCCGCCTGCGCCGAGACGCCGGCGAAGAGCGCGGCGCCGACGACGGCGAGGACGACACCCGTCCCGATCGCCCCTCTTCTGCGGTTCTGCCGATGACGGCGGAGCGAGGTGCGAGAGGACACGTGCGGCATGAGACCAGCGATCTGCCCACGTCAGCGTGAGCTCAATAACCCGAGGCGGGAGGCTCGAACCGTGGGTCGCGCTCCTCGCCCGTGTCTACGCCGCGACCCTGACGGGGGGCAGGATCCGCCGACGGCGTCCCCCGACCCGGGACATGCCCGCCACTGGAGTCCTCGCGCCGGTGACGGCGGACCCGGCCGGCGGAGCGGATCAGCGGTGCCGCCCGCGGCACCCGAACCGGTCGGAGTGCCGTGCGTCCCGGAGCCCTCAGCCGAGAGCCGCCACCCGCTCGATCACGCCCTCGCCCAGCCGGGCGACGTACCCCTCCGGATCCGGCCCGGCCGGGGCCAGCTGCACGTGGTCGATCCCCAGCGCCGCGTACTCCTCCATCGCGCGGACGAAGCCGTCGGGGTCGCCGATCGGATCGCCGCCCCCGGTGATGGTCTTCGTGATCGTCGCGTAGTCGCGCCCGAGGTCGTCGCAGTGCCGCTTCAGCACGTCGAGCTTGTGCGCCACGTCGTCCGCGCCGGTGCCGAACAGGTTGCAGGCGTCGCCGTACTGCGCGACCAGCCGCAGCGTCTTCCTCTCGCCGCCGCCGCCGATGAGGATGGGCGGGCCGGGCTGCTGGATCGGCGCCGGGTGGTTCAGCGTCTCGGCGAGCCGGTAGTGCATCCCCTCGAACGGCCCGTCGTCGTCGCTCCACATCTGACGGCAGATCCGCAGCGTCTCCTCCAGCCGCTCGAACCGCTCCTTCAGCGGCGGGTACGGCACGCCGAGCCCGAGGTGCTCGCGCTCGTACCAGGCGGCGCCGATGCCGAGCATCGCGCGCCCGCCGGAGAGCACGTCGAGGGTGGTGACGATCTTCGCGAGCAGTCCCGGATGGCGGTACGTCACGCCGGTGACGAGGAGCCCCAGCCGCATCCGCTCCGTCCGGCCGGCGACGAAGCCGAGCGAGGTGTAGCCCTCGAGCATCGGATCCTCGCTCGTCGCGAAGTGCTCCATCTGGAAGTAGTGGTCCATCAGCGTGAACCAGGCGCAGCCGACGTCCTCGGCCGTCCGCGCGGTCGCTCCGAGGATCGGCGCGATCCCCGCGCTTCCGCCCGGAAGGGTGAAGTTCATGAAGTGAATGCCGAGCTGCACGCGCGTCTCCTGTCGTCCCGGGATGTCCAGGAGCCAGTGTGCGCCGAGCCACCGCTCAACACGCCGACGCGGCCGCCTCTGAGCGGCGTCTCATCCGTTCCGCGGCGTCTCGGCCGATCGCACCGCCAAGGGGCGGCCGCCCTCACTCGCAGACGCGGAAGCGGTTCCGATCGAACCCGACGACGTCGCCGACGGCGAGCTGGCGCCCGCGGCGCAGATCCACCTCGCCGTTGACGGTCACCATCCCCTCGGCGACCGCCTCCTTGGCCTCGCCGCCCGAGAGGATCCCTGCGAACTTGAGGAACTGGCCCAGGCGGATCGACCCGCCGCCCAGCGGGACGTCGACGGGCTCGGGAACGGCAGCGGCGCCTGTCACGTCAGACCGCCGGGATGTCGGCGAAGCGCGAGAAGTGGCCGTGGAAGCCCACGGTCACCGTGCGGGTCGGGCCGTTGCGGTGCTTGGCGACGATGAGGTCGGCCTCGCCCGCGCGCGGGTTGTCCTTCTCGTAGGCGCTCTCGCGATGCAGGAGGATCACCATGTCGGCGTCCTGCTCGATCGAGCCGGACTCGCGGAGGTCCGAGATGGCGGGGAGCTTGTCGGCGCGCTGCTCAGGGCCTCGGTTCAGCTGCGAGAGCGCGATGACCGGCACCTGAAGCTCCTTCGCGAGGAGCTTGAGGGCACGCGAGAACTCCGAGACCTCCTGCTGGCGGCTCTCGACCTTCTTGCCGGAGGTCATCAGCTGCAGGTAGTCGATGACGACCATCTTGAGCCCGACCCGCTGCTTGAGTCGGCGGCACTTCGCCCGGATCTCGACGAGGGTCATGTTGGGCGAGTCGTCGATGTAGAGCGGCGCGTCGTTGATCCGGCCACGGGTGGAGGCGATGGTCGTCCAGTCGCGCTGGTCGACCGTGCCCTTGCGCATGTGCTGCAGCGGCACGGACGCCTCGGCCGAGAGGAGGCGCATCGCGATCTCGCTGCGCCCCATCTCGAGGGAGAAGAAGATCGTGGCCATGTTGTGCTTGATCGCGGCGGCGCGGGCGAAGTCGAGCGCCAGCGTCGACTTTCCGAGCGCGGGGCGCGCGGCGACGATGATCATCTGCCCGGCGTGGAAGCCGTTGGTCAGGTCGTCGAGGTCGGCGAAGCCGGTGGGGACGCCGGTGAAGCTGCCGTCCTTGTGAGCGGCCGCCTCGATCTCGTCGATCGCGACGGTCACCGCGTCGGTCAGCGGGACGTAGTCCTCCGCCGTCTCGGAGCCGGTGACGTTGTAGATCTCGGCCTGCGCCGTGTTGACCAGGTCGAGCACCTCGCCCTCGCCCTGGTAGCCCATCTGCGCGATGCGGGTGCCCGCCTCGACGAGGCGGCGCAGCAGAGCGCGTTCGGCGACGATGGAGGCGTAGTAGCCCGCGTTGGCCGCGGTGGGGACCATCGAGGTGAGCGTGTGCAGGTAGTCGGCGCCGCCGGCCCGCTGCAGCTCGCCCTGCTTCGTGAGCTCGTCGGTGACCGCGATGACGTCGGTCGGCTCACCGTGCGAGTAGAGGGCGAGGATCGCGTCGAAGACGATCTCGTGCTTGGGGATGTAGAAGTCGGTGCCCTTGACGCTCTCGACGACGTCGGCGACCGCGTCCTTCGAGAGCAGCATGCCGCCCAGCGCCGACTGCTCGGCGAGGAGGTCGTGCGGAGGGGTCCGCTCGTTCCCGCGCGACTCGCCGCGGTCTCCGCGACCGTCCCGTCCTTCCGAGCCGGGTACCGCCAGGTGCGCGATCGTCATGCCTTCGCCTCCTCCTGTCGGGTGCTGCGCGTCCGGTCGAGCCGGTGCCGGGATCCGGTCTACCAGCGACCTCCGACAGCGGCGCACGGGCGCCTGCCCGCACCCCTCGCGGGGCGCTGCGCCACCCTACGGACCGCCGCCCGCGGCACGCAAACCGCACTGTGGAGAGAGCTGTGCAGAACCGAGGGGAAACGCCGGGCCCACTGTTGGCAACGTGTGGACAACCCTGTGGGATCAGCGGCCCTCAGCAAGTTTTTTCCGCCTCTTGACCAGGCATTTCCTGCTTTCCACAGGTGTGTGGGGAAAAGAGTCTCAAGACCACAGTGAAGGTTGGTCCCGCCGGAGGGTGTATGTGGATGGAGCTGTGGAGAACGGGAACGACGAAGGGCGGTGCGAGGGGACTCGGAAGTCCCGTCGCACCGCCCTCCGCGGCGTTCTCGCGGCCTTACTTGGCCGCGACCACCTGCAGCTTCACAGTGGCCTGGATGTCGTCGCGCAGACGCACCACGGCCTCGTGCTCGCCGACGTGCTTGATCGCGTTCGAGATGACGATCTTGCGCTTGTCGAGCTCGCCGAATCCGGCCGCCGCCACCGCGTTCGCGATGTCGGAGGTCTTCACCGAGCCGAACAGGCGGCCGTCCTTGCCGGCCTTGACCGTCAGCTTCACGCGGTTGGCCTCGAGGACCTGCTTGGTGTGCTGGGCCTCTTCGATGGTCTTGTGCTCACGAGCGGCTCGCGCCGACTTGATCTGCTCGACCTGCTTCTCGCCACCGCGGGTCCACGCGACGCCGAAGCCCTGCGGGATGAGGTAGTTGCGGGCGAACCCGTTCTTCACGTCGACGACGTCGCCGGCCGAGCCGAGTCCGTCGACCTCGTGGGTCAGGATGACCTTGGACATACCGTTACCTACCTTCCGCTGCCGGCGTAGGGCAGGAGCGCCATCTCGCGGGCGTTCTTGACGGCACGGGCGATGAGGCGCTGCTCCTGAACGGAGACGCCGGTGATACGACGGGCGCGGATCTTCCCGCGCTCCGAGATGAACTTGCGGAGGGTCGCGACGTCCTTGTAGTCGATGACACCCACGCGGACCGACTTCGCGGGGGCCGCGTTCTTCGCGCCCTTGCCGCGGATCGGCTTGCGGCGGTCGCCGCTGCTCTTTCCAGCCATAGTGGTTTCCTTAGATTCTGGTTCGCCCCTGCCCCGCCGCGAGCGATCGCGGTGCGGGGGAGGCGTGATTCAGGTGAGGAGAGCGTCCGAGCCGAGGCTCAGAACGGCGTCTCGTCGTTGTAGCTGCCCGGCGTGCTCCACACGTCGCCACCGGCGGGAGCGCTCGGCGCCCACGGCTCCTCGGCCTGACCGCCACGGTTGCCGCCGGCGTTGCCGGAGCCCCCCTGACTGCCGCCGCCGAAGCCGCCCTGGCCGCCGCCGATCTGACCGCCGTTGCCCTGGCCGCCACCGGCCTGGCCTCGTCCGCCTCCACCGGAGGCGCGCGTGACCTGCGCGGTCGCGTAGCGCAGCGAGGGCCCGATCTCGTCGATCTCGAGCTCGATGCTGGTGCGCTTCTCGCCTTCCTTCGTCTCGTAGGAGCGCTGCTTCAGGCGGCCGGTCGCGATGACGCGGCTGCCCTTGGTCAGCGTTCCTGCGACGTTCTCGGCGAACTCGCGCCAGACGGAGGCGCGGAGGAACAGCGCTTCGCCGTCCTTCCAGTCGTTCGCCTGACGGTCGAAGGTGCGCGGCGTGGAGGCGATGGTGAAGTTCGCGACCGCGAGCCCGCCCTGCGTGTAGCGCAGCTCGGGGTCGGCGGTGAGGTTCCCCACCACGGTGATGATCGTCTCGCCGGCCATGAGCGCTACGCCTTGGGAGCGGCCGAGGCCTTGGCAGCCTTGCGGGCGGCCTTCTCGTCGGCGAGCTTCGCGGCGGCCGCGACCTGGGCGATGCCCTCTTCGGCCCGCAGCACCTTGGTGCGCATGACGGCCTCGGACAGCTTCAGCTGACGGTCGAGCTCGTTCGCTGCGGCGGAGGTCGACGTGAAGTCGACGACGGCGTAGATGCCCTCGGACTTCTTGTTGATCTCGTACGCCAGACGACGGCGGCCCCAGACGTCGACCTTGTCGATGGATCCACCATCGGTGCGGATGACGTTGAGGAACTTGTCGAGACTCGGAGCGACGGTGCGCTCATCGATCTCGGGGTCCAGGATGACCATGATCTCGTACTGATGCGTCACTAACCCACCTCCTTCGGACTGAACGGCCACGGTATTTCCGTGACAGGAGGGTATGTAGCATCTGCCCACTCCCGCGGACGCGAGTGCGTCTGGTCGTGGACAACCTGTACAGACTACAACAGGACCGCCGCGACGCGCCGGACGGATCCGCTCGAGGCGCACCATCCCGGGCGCAGGGCGGGGCGAGCACGGGGCCCGGCTCAGCGCCTCAGCGCGACGCCCACCACTCGCGGAGCCGCTGCGTCGCGACCTCCTCGCCGAGCGGACCCTCCTCGAGCCGCAGCTCCAGCAGGAACCGGTACGCCTGCCCGACCTCGGGGCCCGGGGCGAGGCCGAGGATCTCCATGATCCGCGTGCCGTCGAGGTCGGGGCGCTTGGAGGCGAGCTCCTCCTTCTCGGCGAGCTCCGCGATGCGCGCCTCGAGGTCGTCGTAGGCGTGCGCGAGCCGGTCGGCTTTGCGACGGTTGCGCGTGGTCACGTCGGCCCGGGTGAGGATGTGCAGCCGCTCGAGCAGGGGCCCGGCGTCGGTCACGTAGCGGCGCACCGCGGAGTCGGTCCACGCGCCGTCCGTGTACCCGAAGAAGCGCAGGTGCAGCTCGATGAGGCGGGCCACGTCCTTCGTCGTCTGGTTGTCGAACTTCAGGGCGCGCATCCGCTTGATCGCGAGCTTGGAGCCGACCAGGTCGTGGTGGTGGAAGCTCACCGCTCCGGCCGGCTCGAGCCGCCGCGTGGCCGGCTTGCCGATGTCGTGCAGGAGGGCGGCGAGCCGCAGCACGACGTCGGGCGCGGCTCCGGGGTGCCGCGACTCCTCCAGCGCGATCGCCTGCTCCAGCACGGTGAGGCTGTGGGTGTAGACGTCCTTGTGGTGGTGGTGCTCGTCCTGCTCCAGGCGCAGCGCGGGCAGCTCCGGGAGGAAGCGACCGGCCAGACCGGTGTCGACGAGCAGCTCCAGGCCGGCTCGGGGCGAGGCGGTCGCGAGGAGCTTCCGCAGCTCCTCCTGCACGCGCTCCGCCGAGACGTCGTCGATCCGGCCGGCGAGCTCGGCCATCGCCCACTCGACCTCGTCGGTGGTGCGGAAGCCGAGCTGCGAGGTGAAGCGCGCGCCGCGGAGCATCCGGAGCGGATCGTCGCCGAAGGAGAGGTCGGCGGGGGAGGGGGTGCGCAGCCGGCCGGCGAGCAGGTCCTCCACTCCTCCCGAGGGATCGACGAGGACGACCTCCGGGAGCCGCAGCGCCATCGCGTTGACCGTGAAGTCGCGCCGCACCAGGTCGCCCTCGAGCGAGTCGCCGAACTCGACCTCGGGCTTGCGGCTCACCCCGTCGTAGCTGTCGCTGCGGTAGGTCGTGATCTCGACCGTCTCGCCGGCCACGCGAGCGCCGATCGTGCCGAAGGCCCGGCCGATGTCCCAGTGCGCCTCGGCGATCGGAGCGACGATCCGCACGATGTCGTCGGGGCGTGCGGAGGTGGTGAAGTCGAGGTCGTGCACGCCGTGGCCGAGGAAGGCGTCGCGGACCGGGCCGCCGACCAGCGCGAGCTCGTGGCCCTGGGCTGCGAACGCCTCCGCCAGCCGCGCCACCGTGGGCGTCCCCGCGAGCGCGCGGAGGGTCTCGAGAGCGGTCTGGACGCTGTGCATTCGCACGATCCTAGTGGCGGGGGGTGTCCCGGCAGCGGGTGACCGTGCCAGGGGGTTACGCGGGGGAACCGCCTGCACAGCGGACGCACCGCCTGCCCCGAGGAGGGCTGCCCGTAGAATCACCCGCATGGAGGCCGAGTGAGTCCGATGCATCGGCGCGACCCCTCCCTCCGCTCCCGCCGCTCGCGGGCGGCCCTCCTCCTGCTCCGCTCGGCAGGTGCTGCCGCCCTCGCGCTCGGCCTGACCGGCGTGGCCTCCCCCGCCCTCGCGGCCCCGGTCGCCGCCGCGACGGCGACCTCGACGCCCGTTCCCGGCACCGTCACCACGACCGCCGGGGCCGGCAGCGACGGCGTCCTGCGGCCCGGCCAGGACCTCGAGCTCTCGATCGCCGTGCGCAACGGCACCACCGAGGCGATCGACAGCGCCGACGTGACGGTCGCCCTCTCCTACGCCACCCTCGACACCCGCGCGGAGCTGCACGACTGGCTCGACGCCGAGGCCGACAACGACACCGACCCGGTCCGTGCGACCGCCCAGCTGCGCCTGCTGCCCTCCAGCACCGCCGAGGCCGGCCTCACCGTGCCGGTCGACCAGATCCCCTTCTCCAACGACCGGACCGCGCTCGGCACCCACGCCGTCCTCGTCACGGTCACCGGTCCGGGTGGTGTCGTCTCGACCGCCCGCACGGCCGTCGAGCTGACCGACGACGCGGCGGTCCCGGAGCGAGAGACCGGGGTCAGCGTCCTCGTCCCGCTCACCGTCCCGGACACGGCCGACGGCCTGCTCTCGGCCGAGGCCCTCGCCGACTACACCGACGGCACGGGGACCCTCACCCGGCAGCTCGACGCGGTCGCGGGGAAGGGCGTCACGATCGGGGTCGACCCGCGCATCCTCGCCTCGATCCGGATCCTCGGCAGCGCCGCTCCGGAGTCGGCCCTCGACTGGCTCGACCGGCTGCAGTCCGTGCCGAACGAGCGCTTCGCACTGCCGTACGCCGACGCCGACGTCTCGGCCCAGGCGCAGGCCGGGCTCTCCGCGCTCCTCTCTCCCACCTCCTTCGAGTACGCGATCGACGACACCCGCTTCGCCGCGGTCCCCGGCACCGCCAGCCCGGCGCCCACGGTCGCCGTCGACTCCGACCAGCCGGCCGAGGACCTGCCGGCGCGTCCGAGCACCGAGTCGCTGCTCGCCTCCGACTGGAGCACCTCCCTCGGCAGCGTCGCCTGGCCCGACGAGGGCACCCTCCGCGGGTCGGACCTCGACGTCTACGCGGCCAGCGGAGTGAACCGCACGGTCGTCCCCTCCTCCGGTCTCCTGCTGCCGGAGGAGGTGACCACGACCTCGCGCGCCACCGTCGGCGACTCGGACCTGGTCGTGGCCGACTCGCGCCTCACCGAGGCGTTCGACGCGGCCGCCACCGCCACCGACGACACCGAGTGGCGCGCCCGCATGTCCGAGATCGCCACCGATCTCGCCGAGGTGCAGGAGGAGGGGACCGCGCCGGACGTCGTCCTCACCCTCGGCCGCGGCTCGGCGATCGGCGCCGCGCGCCTCTCCGAGACCCTCGACGCGATCGAGTCGCTGCCCTGGGCCCGCGGAGTCGCCCTCTCCACCGCCCTCGCCGTCCCCGCGACCGAGGGCGCGAGCGTCGTCGACTCGCCGGAGTCGGAGTCGCGGCTCGACCGGGTGCGCGACCTGCTCGACGCCGGCTCCGAGGTCGAGGCGTTCTCCTCCGTGCTGCAGGAGCCGGAGCTGCTGTCGGGCAAGAGCCGCAACGACGTGCTGGCGCTGCTCTCGGTGACCTGGCGCGGAGACGGCAGCGGCTGGGGCGACGCCGTCGGCGCGGCCATGACCGAGGCCGACCGGACGCTCTCGCTGGTGTCGATCGACGCGACCGGCAGCATCCTGCAGGTCTCCCGCGACTCGAGCATCCCCGTGTACGTCCGCAACGAGCTCCCCTGGCCGATCGCCGTCCGCATCCAGGCCTCGACCTCGAACGCCGTCCTCGACATCGACGAGGAGGCGATCGAGACCACCGAGATCGACGCCCGCTCGCAGGGCCGCGTCCTCATCCCCGTGAAGGCCCGGGTCGGCAACGGCGAGACGAGCCTCGGCCTGCAGCTGACCTCGGCGCAGGGCGTCCCCATCGGCACCCCCACGGGCATGACGACCAGCGTCCGCGCCGACTGGGAGACCGTCGGCACCCTGGTCATCGGGATCGCGCTCGTCGTCGTCTTCGGAGCCGGCATCCTCCGCAACATCCGCCGTCGCCGTCGAGGCGACACCCCTGAGGACGAGGAGGACCCGAACGCCGTGCTCGAGGTCCAGCCCGATCTCGACGACCAGCGATCGGACCCGCGTGGCTAGCTTCTCCCTCGGACGCGCGAGCGCCGTCCTCGCCTCCGGCACGATGGTCTCGCGGATCCTCGGCTTCATCATGTCGATCGTCATGGCGAACACGATCGGAGCCGCGGTCGCGCCGGGCGCGGACGCCTTCACGACGGCGAACCTGCTGCCCAACACGATCTACTCGATCATCGCGGGCGGCGCTCTGAACGCCGTCCTCGTCCCGCAGATCGTGCGGGCGGGCCTCGACGCCGACGGCGGCCGCGGCTACATCAACCGCCTGCTGACCCTGGCGCTCGGCCTGCTCCTGGTGACCACGATCGCCGCCACGGTCCTCGCTCCCCTGCTCGTGCGCCTCTACGCGCCCGGCTACGGACCGGAGCAGTACCAGCTGGCCGTCGCCTTCGCGTTCTGGTGCCTGCCGCAGGTCTTCTTCTACGGCCTCTTCACGATCCTCGGCGAGGTGCTCAACGCCCGCGGCTCGTTCGGCCCCTTCACCTGGGCGCCCGTGCTGAACAACGTCGTGGTGATCGCCGGGCTCGTCGCCTTCATGGTGCTGTTCGGCGCCGATCCGGAGGGGAACCGTCCGGTCGACTCGTGGTCCCCGGCGATGGTCACCCTCCTCGGCGGGAGCGCGACACTGGGCATCGTCGTCCAGTCGCTGTTCCTGATGCTCTTCTGGCGGAGGGTCGGCCTCAGCTACCGCCCCGACTTCCGCTTCCGGGGCGTCGGTCTCGGCACGGCCGGGCGGATGTCGCTGTGGTCGTTCGCCACGGTGCTGCTGACCGTCGTCGCCGGCATCGTCGAGAGCCAGGTCTCCTCCACCGCGTCCGGCGAGGGGCCCTCGGCCGCGGCGCTGCAGAAGGCGTGGCTGATCTTCATGCTGCCCCACTCGGTCATCGCGATCTCGATCGCCATGGCGTACTTCACCAAGATGAGCGGCCACACCGCGCGGGGGGAGATGAAGGAGTTCCGCTCGGACGTCTCCACCTCGCTCCGCCTGGTGCTGATGATGCTCGTCTTCGCCGCCGCCGCGATCGTCGTGGTCGCGGTGCCGTTCGGCTCCGTCTTCACCGACTCGTTCGCGGACGCGAAGGCCATCGGAGCGATCGCCATGGCCTACGTGATCGCCCTGCCGCTGTTCTCCTCGATCGCCATCATGCAGCGCGCGTTCTACGCCCTGAGCGACGGAGCGCGGCCGTTCCTGTTCACCCTGGTGCAGGTCGTCGTGGCGGTCGCCGGGTACCTGATCGTGCTCCGGCTCCCCGCCGACCGCACCGCCGTCGGCATCGCCGCTGCGACCTCGCTCGGCATCTGCGTGCAGGCCCTCGTGGCGGCCCTCCTCCTGCGCCGCCGGCTCGGCGGCCGCGGAGGCAGGCGGATCCTCGTCAGGCTCGCGCAGTTCGTCCTCGCCGCGGTGCCCTCCGCCGCCGCCGGCTACGGCGTCCTGGTCGCCCTCGGCGGCACGCGCGCGGGCGGTTTCGCCGTCTCGAACTACGTGGAGCCGCTGCTCTCGATGGCCGCGATCGGCACCGTGATGGCGCTCGTCTACTTCGCGGTCCTCTGGTTCCTCCGGGTGCCGGAGCTGCGCGCCGTCCTCGCTCCGGTGCTCCGCCGACTGGGCCGCTGATGCTGCTCCGGTAAAAGCCTGGTCAGAGTGCATTTCCTGGGCTGCTGCATCGAGCGGCGCGTGGCACGACCGGCACTCCCGGGCCCGCGGAATAGTGCCCGCCTAGGATGTGTTGTAGCCCACGGAGCCGCGGAACGATTCGAGCGACCGGCTCCGGGTGCTCGGCTCCCGCCCCACCCGTCACCGCTCGTACAGACCCCGAGGAGTTGCCGTGCGCGACATCGTCATCATCGGATCCGGCCCCGCCGGCTGGACCGCCGCCATCTACGCGGCGCGCGCCGAGCTGCACCCGGTGGTCGTGGCCTCGTCGGTCGAGATCGGCGGCGACCTGATGAACACGACGGACGTCGAGAACTTCCCCGGCTTCCCCGACGGCGTCCTCGGCCCCGAGCTGATGACCTCGATGCAGGCGCAGGCCGAGAAGTTCGGCGCCGAGACCTTCTACGACGACGTCACCTCCCTCGATCTCGAGGGTGAGATCAAGACCGTCCACCTCGGCTCCGGCGAGAGCATCGAGGCGAAGACCGTCGTCGTCGCGACCGGATCCGCCTACCGCAAGCTGGGCCTCCACGACGAGGACCGCCTATCGGGACACGGTGTCTCGTGGTGCGCCACCTGCGACGGCTTCTTCTTCAAGGGCAAGACAATCGCCGTCGTCGGCGGAGGCGACTCCGCCATGGAGGAGGCGACCTTCCTCACCAAGCACGCCGCGAAGGTCTACGTGATCCACCGCAAGGACTCGCTCCGCGCCTCGAAGGTCATGCAGAAGCGCGCCTTCGACAACGACAGGATCGAGTTCATCTGGAACGCCGAGGTCACCGGCATCACCGGCGAGAACCACGTGGACGGCGTGAAGCTGCGCGACACGGTCGACGGCACCGAGTCCCACCTCGACCTCGACGGCCTGTTCATCGCGATCGGCAACGACCCGCGCACGCACGTCGTGCACGGCAAGCTCGACCTCACCACCGAGGGCACCATCTCGGTGGTCGGCCGCTCCTCCCAGACCTCCGTTCCCGGCGTCTTCGCCGCGGGCGACGTGATCGACCCGACCTACCGTCAGGCCGTCACCGCCGCGGCATCCGGAACGGTCGCCGCCCTCGACGCGGAGCACTACCTCGCTTCGCTCGCCGATGGCACCGCCCACACCGAAGGCTCACCCCGGGCCGAGCTCATCACCCGCTGACCGTCCGGTCATCGCACATCGGAGCCGGCAGCCCGCCGACTCGTGAAGGAGAAAACACCATGTCCACCGCGAAGAGCGTCACCGACGCATCGTTCCAGTCCGACGTCCTCGACTCCGAGAAGACCGTCCTGGTCGACTTCTGGGCCGAGTGGTGCGGCCCCTGCCGCATGGTCGCACCGATCCTCGACCAGATCTCGGCCGAGCACGGCGACAAGATCGAGATCGTCAAGCTGAACGTCGACGAGAACCCGCAGACCGCTGCGAAGTACCAGATCACGTCGATCCCGGCGATGAAGGTCTACCAGAAGGGCGAGGTCGTGAAGACCGTCATCGGCGCCAAGCCGAAGCCGGCCCTCGAGGCCGACCTGGCCGCGTTCCTCTGAGTTCACACCCCTGACCGCCCTCTGCGGTCTCCGAGAGCCCCTGTCACGTCGTGACGGGGGCTCTCCTCGTTCCCGGGGCTGTTTCACGTGAAACAGCCCCGCTGGGACGCAGGCCACGCTCCCTGCGGTGGCGCCCGACCGCCCCGCCGCAGCACAGGACCGGCCGGTACTGTGGATCCACCCGGCTCTGGCCGGAGAGACCCTGTCCACCGAGCGAAGCGGAACCATCGTGACCAACCGCGGCACCAACCTCGACCCCTGGTACAACTCCTATGCGGAGCGCACGGCCGGTCTGGCCGCCAGCGAGGTTCGAGCCCTGTTCGCCGTCGCGTCACGCCCCGAAGTGGTCTCGCTCGCCGGCGGCATGCCGTTCGTGTCCGCGCTCCCCCAGGACCTGGTGACCGGCGCCATCGACACCGTGATGCGGGAGCAGGGGCCCGTCGCGCTGCAGTACGGGTCGGGCCAGGGCGTCCCCGTCCTGCGCGAGCAGATCCTCGACGTCATGGCCCTCGAGGGCATCTCCGCCAGCGCGGACGACATCGTGGTCACCACGGGGTCTCAGCACGCCCTGGAGCTCGTCTCCAAGCTGTTCCTGGACCCGGGGGACGTCGTCCTCTCCGAGGGCCCCAGCTACGTCACGGCGATGGTCATCTTCCGGTCGTACCAGGCCGAAGTCGAGCACGTCCCCATGGACGAGCACGGGCTCATCCCCGCGGCCCTCCGCGAGCACATCGCCCGCGTGCGCGCCGCCGGGAAGACGATCAAGTTCCTGTACACGATCCCCACCTTCCACAACCCCGCAGGCGTGACCCTCAGCTGGGAGCGCCGCGTCGAGATCCTCGAGATCTGCAAGTCCGAGGGAATCCTCGTGCTCGAGGACAACCCCTACGGCCTCCTCTACTTCGAGGATGTCCCGCCGAAGGCGATGCGCTCGCTGGAGGAGGACGGGGTGATCTACCTCGGGACGTTCTCGAAGACGCTGGCTCCCGGCTTCCGGGTGGGCTGGGCTCTCGCTCCGCACGCGATCCGCGAGCGGCTGATCCTCGCCAACGAGGCGGCCGTCCTCAGTCCGTCGTCCTTCAGCCAGCTGGTCATCTCGAAGTACCTCGAGACGGCCGACTGGCGCGGACAGATCGACACCTTCCGCGGCGTCTACCGCGAGCGGAAGGAAGCGATGCTGAAGGGCCTGCAGACCCATCTGCCCGGCCTCAGCTGGACGAACCCGAACGGCGGCTTCTACGTCTGGGTCACGCTGCCCGAGGAGCTCGACTCCAAGGCGATGCTGCCGCGCGCAGTGAAGGAGCTCGTCGCGTACACGCCGGGCACTGCGTTCTACGGTAACGGAGACGGACGTCAGAACATCCGCCTCTCGTTCTGCTACCCGACGCCGGAGCGCATCGGTGACGGCATCCGCCGCCTCGCCACGGTCATCAACGGGGAGCTCGATCTGCTGTCGACCTTCGCGGGCACGGGCCGGCTGAGCAGCGCCGACGCGAGCAAGCGTGACGCCGTCCTGCCGCCGAACGTCTCCTGACACCGCTCCTTCGATAAGAAAGCCCTGGTCATGACCGATTTCTCTGTGCTCGACCGTACACTCGACATCGTCGTCATCAGCGGTGGCATCAGCCACGAGCGCGACGTCTCCTTGCGGTCGGGCCGTCGCGTGGCGGATCGTCTCTCCGCGATGGGCCACCGCGTCTCCCTGCACGAACCGGACGCCGGCCTCCTCTCGACGCTCCTGCAGAAGCGTCCGGACGTCGTCTGGCCCGCGGTGCACGGGGCGAGCGGTGAGGACGGTGCGCTCCTCGGGCTCCTCGAGGCGGCTGGCTTCGCCTACGTCGGCTCGCAGACGGACGCGGCGCGCCTGGCCTGGTTCAAGCCGACCGCGAAGACGCTCGTCGCTCGCGCGGGCTTCTCGACCCCGAGCTCCGTCACCCTCCCCCGCGAGACCTTCCGCGAGCTCGGAGCCGCCGGGATCCTGGAGCAGGTCGAGGCGCACCTGCCGGGCTCCCTCGTGGTGAAGCCCGCTCAGGGCGGTTCGGCCCAGGGCGTCAGCATCGTGACGGAGTCGTCGCAGCTCCCGCGAGCGATGGTCGAGGCGTACACCTATGGCGACGTCGTGCTCATCGAACAGCAGATCCAGGGGACCGAGATCTCCGTCGGTGTTCTCGACCTCGGTGACGGTCCTTTCGCCCTGCCGCCTGTCGAGATCGCACCCGTCGCGGGCCAGTACACATTCGAGGCGCGCTACAACGCGGGGGAGACGCACTTCTACACGCCGGCACGGATCTCGCCGGAGATCACGGAGGAGGTGTCCCGCGTGGCCGTTGCGATCCACGAACTGCTGGGGCTCCGCCATCTGTCGCGCCTCGACTTCATCATCGACGACGCCGGACTCCCCTGGTTCTTCGACGCGAACGTCCTTCCCGGAATGACCGAGACCTCGCTCGTTCCCCAGGCTATCGAGGCGTCCGGCCGCTACCTCGGCGACGTCTACTCCACCCTCGCGAAGCTCGCAGCCTCCTGACTCCATACCGTTTCACGTGAAACGGTCCGCTGGGCGTACGCTGCTGATCACGTGGCTGCTGAGTTCTGACGAGTGCTCGAATCCATGCCAGACGAGTAATTGCGTCGCGGCCGATCAGGACCCTCTATCGCCGCCTTCTCCCTACAATGCGGGTCGAGTAGCCGCTCAGTAACGGGTCCACGTCTTCATCAGCAGACCAGTAGTGCCAACTCGGGGAAGAACCCGAGGGCGCGTATCGACTCCCACCAACCTTAGACATCTGTCGCCGCGCCGGCCGATCATCCGCAGATCAGAGTGGTACATCCCGCCCCCGCCGCCACCTTTTCACCAGCCCCACGGGCATCCATCGCCACCTGGTCCTCGTCATCATGCTGGTCGAGTAGACGCATTGCCGCGTATCGAGACCCGGCCACCCCCAGTGGGTACCTGGCGGGCGTTGCCTGGAGCGATGTATCCGCGCCCACTGTCTGGCCATATCCGCAGACATACCGGTGAAGAGCAGTAGTGCGTCGAATCGAGGCTCACCACGATCGCCACCCGCGCCATCTCTGGGGAGACACAACATGGTCGATCGACGCTGATCGACACCAGGTACCCGTCGCCATGCTGGTCGAGTAGCCACTACGCGACGTACCGAGACCCACGGCCCGAAGGGACCCCTTTAGCTTGGTTCTCCGACCTCAACTTCGCCTCGGGGGGGTGGTGTCTCTCTTCCGCTGGTCAGGCGAGCAATCGCTTTCGAGCATTGCGGTCGAAGTCGGTCCCACGATGATCCGCATGGGCGTCCAATGTTCTCGGCAGGGGCGTTTCACGTGAAACGCTTCCGCAGGCGTTGAGCAACTTCGATCCGAAATGTTGCGCCCGTTGGAGCGAGTCGAGCCGACGAGGGCCTCCTCTCGTACATGACAAGCTCGTAGCTCTTCAATGGCTAGGCCGCCCTAGAGCGGACCGTTTCACGTGAAACGGCCTTTCCATCGTCTCTTTCAGTGCTCTCTGGGGGCGACCGCCGACGGGGTCCTCCGTCAAACCTCGGCGAAGCCACTCATCACATCTGCATCGATCCGCGAAAACGAAGCGATACTGCCTTTCGTCTAAGCTTGCCCCCCGCCGGCCAATTTCTGGAGGTCCAAGAAGCACTCCTCACCGGCGACTTGGGATGCACGGACAGCCGAGGTGATCCTCATCTCAGCGGCCAACGTAGGAATGTTTCACGTGAAACATTGCGCACGCGAATATCGGCGACCATGACGTCGCCCTGGGCAGCGGAGAGCGCCACCGAGTACGACCCGCCCGGGCACCCGTCCAGCGCCCGCCAGCGAGTCACCGAAAGCGACATGAACTCCCGAGGTCAACGACGTCTGAACTCAGCCAACCCTAGATCCGGCGCTCCACGCCTACTCAACCGCCATGTAGGCTCATCGTGAGCTGCTCTATCCAGAGATCAATGCCCCAGATACTCGGCGATCGTCACCGTTCGGCAATACCAGCCGTATTCTCGACCAGGACCGGAGCCAGCAGGGCCCCGCAGAACCTGGGACCACTTCATCGGTCTGTACCGGTCAGAAGGGCCTATCAATCAGAGAGGACGACAACCGAGAATTCTCAGCTCACAAGGCATCTCGAAGATCGCCCCAAGCGTGCTGATCTGCGATCGCGGTGCCGACGAGGGGAGCGGATATCGCCACACCGGCGATTGCGGCCAAGAACACAGCGCGAGCACGCGCACGCCAGCCGCACGGCGAATCAGTGGCGGCTGCTAGGCCGGCCACTACGGAGCGAGCGACACCTCGGTCGGCTCCCCGATCTCGGCGAGGATGCGGTTCAGGTCCTGGATGGTGGCGAAGTCGATGACCATCTGGCCCTTGCGAGCACCCAGAGTGACCTTGACACGCGTGTTCAACCGGTCGCCGAGGTGATCCGCGATCGACGAGAGGTGTCCGGAGTGGCCGCCCTGCTCCTCCACCACAGGACGCGTGGTCGTCCGCGGCGCCTTCATCTGCGCGGCGGCAGCCTCGGCGGCACGGACGGACAGGTCCTCGTTGACGATCTTGTCGGCCAGGCGGCGCATCATCTCGACGTCGTCGAGGGACAGAACCGCACGCGCGTGTCCTGCGGTCAGGACGCCGGCAGCGACGCGGGCCTGCACATCGGCCGGGAGCCGCAGGAGACGGAGTGTGTTCGAGATCTGCGGCCGCGAACGTCCGAGCCGCGTCGCCAGGGCCTCCTGGGTGATCCCGAAGTCGCTGAGGAGCTGCTGGTAGGCGGACGCCTCCTCGAGCGGGTTGAGGTCGGCGCGGTGCAGGTTCTCCAGCAGCGCGTCGCGGAGCATGTTCTCGTCGGCCGTGTCCTTGACGACCGCGGGGATGGTGGTCAGTCCCGCGGCCTTCGAGGCGCGGAACCGGCGCTCACCCATGACGAGCTCGTACTTCGCTCCGCCGCGAGCCGTCACGGGCCGGACGACGATCGGCTGCAGCACTCCGAACTCGCGGATGCTGTGGACGAGTTCCGCGAGGTCGTCCTCGTCGAACACCGACCGCGGCTGCGCCGTGTTGGGGGTGATGTCGGCGAGGGGGAGTCGCGCCAAGCGCGCTCCGGGGACCTCGAGGAGCTCCTCGGCACGGGCCGAATCGCCGACCTGATCAGGGAAGAAGACGTCGACGGGCCGGGAGCGCGACTCGTCGCTGGTCGGGATGAGCGAGCCGATCCCCCGGCCGAGTCCCGTGCGCTTGGTCGCCATCAGCGTGCCTCTCCTTCGTGTGCCGTCTCGGGTGTCTTCCGGGCTCCGCGTCGTGCGATCTCCGCGGCCGCCTCCAGATACGCCAGCGAACCGGACGACTGCGGGTCGTAGCTGATCACGCTCTGTCCGTAGCTCGGCGCCTCCGAGATCCTCACGTTGCGCGGGATCACCGCGCGCAGCACCTCCTTCGGGAAGTGCTCTCGGACATCCGCTGCCACCTGCTGGGAGAGGTTCGTGCGGCCGTCGTACATCGTCAGGAGGATCGTCGAGACACCGAGGTTCGGATTGAGGTGCCGCTCGATCAAGTCGATGTTCTTGAGCAGCTGGCTGAGCCCCTCGAGCGCGTAGTACTCGCACTGGATCGGGATGAGCACCTCGCGAGCGGCGACGAACGCGTTGATGGTCAGCAGACCGAGCGACGGCGGGCAGTCGATGAAGACGTAGTCGAACGGCTCGTCCATGGTGTCGAGCATGCGGTCGAGCGCACGGCGAAGACGCTGCTCGCGTGCGACGAGCGAGACCAGCTCGATCTCGGCGCCGGCCAGGTGGATGGTCGCCGGCACACCGTAGAGCGAGGCGAACTCCGGGCTCTTCTGCACGACCTCCGCGAGGGGAGTGTCGTTGACGATCACGTCGTACACGCTGGCCGTCTCGGCGCGGTGCTCGATGCCCAGGGCCGTCGACGCGTTGCCCTGCGGATCGAGGTCGATGACGAGCACCTTCGCCTCACCGCGGGCGAGCCCGGCGGCGAGGTTGACGGTCGTCGTCGTCTTGCCGACGCCGCCCTTCTGGTTCGAGATCGTGATGACGCGCGTCGACTCGGGCTTGGGCAGCGGCTGGGCGTTCAACAGTGCGCGCCGACGGGTCATGTCCGCGATCTCCCGGGCCAGGGGAGTCGAGGAATCGAAGCCTCCGGTCAGACCGGCGGAATCGGTTTGTTTCACGTGAAACCTTCGCTCAGCGAGTGGGACGGACATCAGCACCGAGGAGTCGACGGACGAGGAGTCGGGGGCTCACTGCGGCGTCGTGGCGATCAACCCACTGTAGCCCGGACGACCCTCGTCACCTCGGAGAGCACGCCGTCGCCGAGCACGACGACCTCGGGCGGGGAGAGCCGGAAACGACGGATCTGCTTGGCCGCCGCCTCGATCTCCTTCTCGGCGTTGATGCCCTTCAGCAGGACCAGCTCGCCTCCGGGCCGCAGCAGCGGCGCGGTCAGCGGGATCAGCTTCGAGAGGGCGCTGACCGCCCGAGCGGTCACCTGGTCGAGAGGCTCCGCGAGCTCCGCCTCTTCAGCACGGGCTCGAAGAACTGAGATATTCTCGAGTCCGAGTCCGTCCACCTGCTCCTGAAGCCAGACGACGCGACGCTCCATCGGCTCGATGAGCACGAAGCGGACGTCGGGCCGCACGATGGCGAGGACGAGCCCGGGAAGGCCCGCGCCACTGCCGACATCACCCACCAGTCCCGGACGCAGGAGAGGGGCCACCAGGGCGCTGTTGAGCACGTGCCGCGTCCAGAGACGGGGGAGCTCCAAGGGCCCGATCAGGCCGCGCTCCTCACCCTGGTCAGCGAGAGCTTCCGTAAACCGCCGCAGGAGGGGCAGGCGGTCGCCGGCGATCGCCGCAGCGGCTGCGGGCTCGGCCTCGAGGGTCGACTCCACGCCGTTCAGCCGCGGGTGATGACGGTGTGGCGCTCGCGCGCCTCGCCGCGCGACTCCGACACGAAGCCGCGCTCGCCCACCATGTCGTGGACCAGCTTGCGCTCGTACGACGACATGGGCGGGAGCGAGGCCGACGTGGCGCCGTCCTCGATCCGCTCGATCGCGCGGTCGACCAGCTGGGCGAGCTCCGCCTCGCGGGCGTCGCGGGAGCCGCCGATGTCGAGGATGAGGCGGGAGAACGCGCCGGTCTTCGTCTGGACCGCCAGGCGCGTCAGCTCCTGCAGTGCCTGGACGGCGTCGGGGCGGGAGAGCACCCGGAGGTTCGTGTCTCCGGAGGCGGTGACCGAGAGGTAGGCGCGGCCGTTGCGGACCTCGATGTCGATGTCGCCGTCGAGGTCGCAGATGTCGAGGAACTCCTCGATGTAGTCGGCGGCGACGTCGCCCTCGTCCTCGAGCTGCGAGAGCGTGGACTCGGGCGCCTCGTCGACGGCGGACGCGTCCACGTCCGCGGGTGCGGACGCGTCGTCGGTGATGGTCTGCATCGGATCGGTCATGGCGGCTCTACTTCTTTCCGGCTTGCTTCTTGGAGCGGTTCTTGCTCACGGGCTGCGTGCGCTGCACGGCCTTCTTCTCGACGAGGGTGACGTCGCCGGCGGCCGTGGTCTCCTCGACCAGCTTGCCCTTGCGGCGCAGGCGCTCCTCGCGGGCCTTGGCGGCCTCGCTGCCCGGGGTCGGCATGTTCCGGATGACGATGAACTGCTGGATCATCGTCCAGATGTTCGAGGTCAGCCAGTAGAACATGACGCCGAGGGGGAACGCGAAGCCCGAGAAGGCGAAGACGAGGGGGAGGATGTAGAGCAGGATCCGCTGCTGCTTGAACGTCGGCGAGGCCTTCGCCTCGGGCGACATGTTCTTCGACACGATCTGCAGCTGCGTGATGAACTGCGACGCGGTCATCAGGACGACCATGATCACCGCGATGATGATGACCGGCTCCTGGCCGCCCTCGGCGAGTGCGCCCTGGATCGACTGGTGCAGCGGTGCGACGCCGAAGAGGTTCGCCTCGCCGAACTGGCGGGCGAGCGTCTCGTCGAGCGGGCCCACGCCCTTCTGGCTGTGCTGAGCCGCGTTCAGCACCGAGAACAGGCTGAAGAAGATCGGCATCTGGATCAGCAGGGGCAGGCAGGAGGCGAGCGGGTTGGTGCCCGTCTTCTTGTAGAGCTCCATGGTCTCGCGGGACATCGCCTCGCGGGACAGCTGGTCGCGCTTGCCCTTGTACTTGTCCTGGATCTTCTTGAGCTGGGGTGCGACCTCGAGCATCCGGCGCTGGCTCTTGATCTGCTTGACGAAGATCGGGATGAGCGCTGCGCGGATGACGATGACCAGGCCGACGATCGAGAGGACCCAGGTGATTCCCGCGGCCGCCTCCATGCCGGTGAAGGTCAGCAGCTGGTGGAAGGCGACGAGGAGCAGCTCGACCACCCACTTGAGGGGCCAGAGGATCGTGCCGAGGAGGTCCATGGAGTGGGGTCAGTCCTTTCGAGGGCCCACGACGAACCCGGCTCGCGTCACGGCGAAGCGGGTCCGGCCGGAAGCCGGTCGGTGCAGGGGGATCGAGGTCGGGACGTCGTCGATGCCGCCGGCCGCCCACGGGTGGCAGCGGAGCAGACGGCGGGCCGCGAGGACGGAGCCGAGGACGAGCCCGTGGAGCTGGACCGCCTGGAGCGCGTACGCGGAGCACGAGGGGTAGTAACGGCAGACGTCCCCGTAGAGAGGGGACACGACCGCCCGGTAGACGATCAGGAGCAGGACGCCGATGTTCCGCGGCAGCAGGAGGATCGCCCACCCGAGCCGGGCGAACGGCGCCTCGCGGCGGGGGATCACGGCGGTCACGAGGACGCCCCGCTCTTCCGCGCGGCTCGCGCCATCGCGGACCACACCTCGGAGCGCAGCTCCGACCAGGGGGCGTTGGCGCTGCCGGGCAGCGCGCGGACGACGACCTGGGTGCCGGGGTCGATCTCGGGGACGAGCTCGAACGCCACGGCCTTGAGCCGGCGACGGACGGTGTTGCGCGTCACCGCGGTGCCGACCGTCTTGGCGACGATGAACCCGAACCGCGCCGGATCGCCCGCGGAGGACCGGCGGACATACGTGACGGTGTGCGGTCCTGTGGACCGCACACCGCGACGGACGACTGTCCGGTACTCGCCTCCGTGGACGATGCGATTGGCTCTGGCCAGCACCGCTGGTCGGTACCGCTCGCTGCTAGGCGGAGAGCTCGGTGCGCCCCTTGGCGCGGCGCGCGCTGAGGATGCCGCGGCCGGCACGGGTGCGCATGCGCAGACGGAAGCCGTGCACCTTGGCGCGACGACGGTTGTTCGGCTGGAAGGTTCGCTTGCTCATAATCAGATCTCCACGTACGTGTTCCGCGGCGCGAACCGGCGCCACCCGCTCGGGCGGAGACTCGGATCCTCCGGGAAGAAGGGGTGCCCGGCTGCGGAATCCGCTCGGCCTGCGAGGGCCGCACGGACGACACCGGGCAGGCGTCAACTGATTTAAACTACGGCCTGTTCCGTCACCGGTCAAATGTGGACGGCGCGAAACCTCGATCATGCACACGGGACACGGGGTTCCGCGCATTGACACGCGGGTGTCGCTGTGGTGGATTTGTCTCCCGTCGGCTCCGTTCGTTACGGTGTTGAGCCGCAGTTATCCACAGGTGGGATCCGCGTCCTCCCGCGCCCGCACAGGCATCGCTCGAGGCCGGTGGACAACCCTGTGGAGAGAGCGGCACTCGAGACCCGGCTCCGCGCCCGGTCCGCGACGCCCCTGCAGCGGGCGGCGACGGGTCCGGCGGAGACGGCGATCCCGCAGCGACTTCACAGCGACAGCACCCAGGACCGGAGACAGATGGCAGACGACACGTCGATGGTCGACGCGTGGAACGTGATCCTCGGCGCACTGTCCCAGGACGAGCGGATCACCGCTCCCCTCTACGGGTTCGTCTCGCTCGTGGAGCCCAAGGGCATCATGGCGGGCACCTTCTACCTGGAGGTCCCGAACGAGTTCACCCGCGGGATGCTCGAGCAGCGCGTGCGCGTGCCCCTGCTCAGCGCGATCGGGACGCTCGACGACTCCTTCGGCGTCACGACGTTCGCCTTCGTGGTGAACCCCGACATCGAGCACGAGCCCCTCAGCTCCCCGTCGTCGCAGGAGTCGATGAACCCGTTCGAGCCGATCACCGCCTCCTCGGCGACGGTCGCGCCGACCCGCGGGGTCGAGGAGCTGCGGACCGTGCCGGCGACCGACACCCGGCTGAACCCGAAGTACAGCTTCGACAACTTCGTCATCGGAGGCTCCAACCGGTTCGCGCACGCCGCGGCCGTCGCGGTCGCCGAGGCTCCCGCCAAGGCCTACAACCCGCTCTTCGTCTACGGCGACTCCGGGCTCGGCAAGACGCACCTCCTCCACGCCATCGGCCACTACGCGATGAGCCTCTACCCGGGGATCCGCGTGCGGTACGTCTCGAGCGAGGAGTTCACGAACGACTTCATCAACTCGATCGCGAACAACCGGGGCAACGCCTTCCACGGCCGCTACCGCAACGTCGACATCCTCCTGATCGACGACATCCAGTTCCTGCAGGGGAAGGCGGAGACGCAGGAGGCGTTCTTCCACACCTTCAACCAGCTGCACGACCACAACAAGCAGGTCGTGATCACGTCCGATCTGCCGCCGAAGGCACTGACGGGCTTCGAGGACCGGATGCGCTCGCGCTTCGAGTGGGGCCTCATCACCGATGTGCAGGCCCCCGACCTCGAGACCCGCATCGCGATCCTCCGCAAGAAGGCGGTCAGCGAGAAGCTGCTCGTGCCCGACGACATCCTCGAGTTCATGGCGTCGAAGGTGTCGAGCAACATCCGCGAGCTCGAGGGGACGCTCATCCGCGTCACCGCGTTCGCGAGCCTGAACCGGACGCCGGTCGACATGTCGCTCGTGCAGACCGTGCTGAAGGACCTGATCACGCTCGACGAGGACAACGTCATCTCGCCGGTCGACATCATCAACCACACCGCGGACTACTTCAAGCTCACGGTCGACGACCTCTACGGCTCGTCGCGCTCGCAGGCCGTCGCCACCGCGCGCCAGATCGCCATGTACCTGTGCCGCGAGCTGACGAACCTCTCGCTGCCCAAGATCGGCCAGCTGTTCGGCAACCGCGACCACACCACGGTCATGTACGCGAACAAGAAGATCTCGGAGCTCATGAAGGAGCGCCGCAGCATCTACAACCAGGTCACCGAGCTGACCACCCGCATCAAGACGAACCGCTAGCCGGCAGTCGTACGGTCCCCGGGACCACCTGTCCCGGGTGGCGTGCCCCGGGGTCCATCGGCGTCCGTGCGCGGTGGCCGGGTAGTCGCTCCCCTCTCCTCGTGTGAGGGGAGGCGGAGGCGACGGGGGTCGCGGCGCGAGCAGCAGGACGTCGGTGTCGGCGCGCTGGGGCTACTCGACCAGCATGAACCGCACGTGCTCAAGGGGTCCGGGTGAGCGGCTGAGCGGCCGGCGTGCGATCGGACGGTGTCGATCCGCCGTGCGTTGGCCCGGAGGGCAACGGGGGGAGAGGGAGCGCGCACTGTCTTCCGGGCCGCTCGGACGGCGGCAGCTGCCCTCGACGGTCTCCGTCGTGACCGGAGAAGTCGTCGACGGACTCCTCGGACCTTCCGCGCGCGCCTCGGACACGCCGCCTCGCGCGCCCCGGAGGGCCGATTTCCACAGTGTGAGGAACCTGTGGATAACTGTGGACAACCGCCTCGGGACTGTGCGCCGGGAGAGCCCGCCTGTGGAGGGCGACAGGTCGGCCCGGATCGCTCCACAGGGCCTCCACGGGCCCGCTCACACTCCCTCCACAGGGGCGGGTCCCTCCGATCCCACCCAGGAGTAGGGGTCCGAAGCGTTTTCCACAGTTTCCACACGTGTTAACACTGTTAACGCAGTTCTCTCTTTAATGAAGCCTCGACCGGCAACCTCTCCACAGCGGCTCGGGAGTGCTCGGCGGTCCACCCCCTTCCGAGCTCGTCGAGCCCGGCGGGTACGATGGGCGACGGTCTTCGTCCGCGACTCGTCAGGGGTGTACTCGTGAGGTTCCAAGCCAACCGCGATGTCTTCAGCGAGGCGGTGTCCTTCGCGGTCAAGCTGCTTCCGCAGCGCACGACCCTGCCGATCCTCTCCGGAGTCCTCATCGAGGCGACCTCCGAGGGTCTGACGCTGTCCTCCTTCGACTACGAGGTGTCCGCGCAGACGCAGATCGCGGCCGACGTGGAGGAGACGGGGACCGTGCTCGTCTCGGGCCGTCTGCTCGCCGACATCGCGAACCGCCTCCCCAACGCTCCCGTGCGCATCGCCACGGAGGAGTCGCGCGTCTCGGTCTCGGCCGGCTCGGCGCACTTCACGCTCCTGCAGATGCCCGTGGAGGAGTACCCGAGCATCCCCGAGATCGACGCCTCCACCGGCCTCGTCCCGGCCGACGCCTTCGCGGCCGCCGTCTCGCAGGTGGCGGTAGCCGCCTCCCGCGACGACGTGACCCCCGTCATCACCGGCGTGCAGCTCGAGATCACCGAGAACACGATCGGCCTCGTCGCGACGGACCGCTACCGCGTCGCCGTCCGCGAGATCGACTGGGACAACGGGGACAACCCCGCGCCCACCCAGCCGCTCACCGCCCTCGTGCCCGCGCGCACGCTGCAGGAGGTCGGCAAGACCTTCGGCCACTCCGGCACCGTCTCCGTCGCGATCACCAACCGCGA
This sequence comes from Rathayibacter sp. AY1H3, assembly GCF_002932015.1. Taxonomy (NCBI): domain Bacteria; kingdom Bacillati; phylum Actinomycetota; class Actinomycetes; order Micrococcales; family Microbacteriaceae; genus Rathayibacter; species Rathayibacter sp. AY1H3. The sequence goes on along the minus strand of NZ_PSUU01000016.1, from coordinate 32,640 downwards.
CGAGCGCGAGCTGATCGCCTTCACCGCGGACCGCAAGACCGTCACGTCGCTGCTGATCAAGGGCAACTTCCCGCCCGTGAAGCGCCTCTTCCCCGCCTCCGTCGAGAACTACGCGGTCATGTCGACCAGCGACCTCATCGAGGCCACCCGCCGCGTCTCGCTCGTGCTCGAGCGCGAGGCGGCCCTCCGCTTCAGCTTCAGCAGCGACGGCCTCACCCTCGAGGCCATCGGCTCCGAGCAGGCGCAGGCGTCCGAGAGCATCGACGCGATCGTGACCGGCGACGACGTGGTCGTCTCGCTCAAGCCGCAGTTCCTGCTCGACGGCCTCGCCGCCGTCCACTCGGAGTTCGTGCGCATCGCGTTCACGAAGACCGAGAACCCCAACAAGCCCGGCCCCGTCCTGATCACCGCGCAGACCTCGCGGGAGCAGCCCGGCAGCGACAGCTACCGCTACCTGCTCCAGCCCAACCTGCTGCTGCGCTGACCACTCCCCGGATCGCAGAGCCGCGACCGCCCCGCTCCCGACGAGCGCCCGCCCGCCGGACAACGAATCCAGGAAGGTTCACCATGCACATCGGACTCGTCGGCCTCGGCAAGATGGGCGACAACATGCGCTCCCGCCTCCGCTCCAAGGGGCTCGAGGTCACCGGCTACGACCGCAATCCCGACGTCTCGGACGCGGCCTCTCTCGACGAGATGATCGCCGCACTCCCCTCGCCCCGCATCGTCTGGGTGATGGTGCCGGCCGGCGAGATCACCGACGCGGTCGTCAAGGACCTGTCGGAGAAGCTCAGCGAGGGCGACCTCGTCATCGACGGCGGCAACTCCCGCTTCACCGAGGACTTCAAGCACGACGCGCTGCTGAAGCCCAAGGGCATCCACTACATCGACGCGGGCGTCTCCGGCGGCGTCTGGGGACTCCAGAACGGCTACGGCCTGATGGTCGGCGGCCCGAAGGAGCTCGTCGAGTACGCCATGCCCGTCTTCGATGCGCTGCGCCCCGAGGGCCCCCGCGAGGAGGGCTTCGTCCACGTCGGCGAGGTCGGCGCCGGCCACTACGCGAAGATGGTCCACAACGGCATCGAGTACGCCCTGATGCAGGCGTTCGCCGAGGGCTACGAGCTGCTCGAGACCCGCAGCGACATCATCAAGGACGTCACCGGCACCTTCAAGGCCTGGCAGCGCGGCACGGTCGTGCGCTCCTGGCTCCTCGAGCTCCTCGTCCGCGCCCTCGAGCAGGACCCGGACTTCAAGAACATCGAGGGCTACGTGCAGGACTCGGGCGAGGGCCGCTGGACCATCGAGGAGGCCATCAACAACGCCGTCCCGGTGCCCACGATCAGCGCCTCGATCTTCGCCCGCTTCGTCTCCCGCCAGGAGGACTCCCCCGCGATGAAGGCCGTCGCAGCGCTCCGCAACCAGTTCGGCGGGCACTCCGTCAAGGCCGTCGACTGAGTCGGCTGGTGAGGACTGCCTCCGGCAGTCCTCACGGCGGTCGGCTTCCGGAGGGGGGCGCGTTCCGCAGGGCCGGTGACGGACGGCGGACTGCGGCCCTCCGCCCCCGTGAGGCAGGGATGCTCTCACGGGGGCGGCGGGCCTCCGGCCGCCTCCACCTTGCTACCGACGTCGGGCGGCGAGCCTGCGGCCGCCTTCACGGGCGGGGACGGGGCTCGGCCGATCATGGTGAGCGAGTAGTGGCCCCGGAGGGGCGTATCGGGATCCGCGTCCCGGACGGTTCCGCCGCCGTGTCGGTCGAGTAGCCCGCAGGGGTGTGTCGAGACCGGGGGCGCAGGCCAGGCCGGCAGGGGGAGAGCGGACCGCAGGCGCCGGAGCGGGTGGATCGGCCGATCGGGACGGGCGAGGAGCCCGCAGGGGTGCAGGGAAGGCCCGCGACGACGGGTGGAGGAGAGGAGCGCGACGTGCAGGTGACGCAGCTGGCGCTCAGCGACTTCCGGAACTACGAGTCGGTCGACGTCGAGCTCGTGCCCGGACCGAACCTCTTCGTCGGCCGCAACGGCCAGGGCAAGACGAACCTCGTCGAATCGCTCGGCTACCTCTCCACCCTGGGCTCGCACCGCGTGTCGAGCGACCAGGCGCTCATCCGCGCCGGCCGGGACAGCGCCGTGGTGCGCGCCCGCCTCCGCAACGGCGAGCGCGACCTGCTGGCCGAGGTGCAGATCAACCGCTCCTCCCCCAACCGCGCGCAGATCAACCGCGGCGGGATCAAGCCGCGCGAGCTCCCCCGCTTCTTCTCCAGCGTCCTCTTCGCCCCGGAGGACCTCCTCCTCATCCGCGGCGACCCGTCGGCCCGCCGCCGCTTCCTCGACCAGCTGGTGATCCTCCGCTCCCCGCGGATGAGCGCCGTCCAGGCCGACTACGAGCGGGTGCTGCGCCAGCGCAACTCGCTGCTCAAGTCGGCGCGCGCGAGCGGCGTCCGCGACCCGTCGAAGCTCGGCACCCTCGACATCTGGGACGAGCGCCTGATCGCGCTCGGGACCGAGATCATGCAGTCGCGCCTCACCCTGGTGGAGGAGCTGAGCGGACCCGTGCGCGCCGCGTACGAGGCGGTCGCCGGTGCCGACCAGCGTCCGGTGCTCCGCTCCCGCCTGAGCATCGAGGGCGCGGTCGACGACGACGGCGAGCCCGTGGAGCAGCCGGGCGCCGCGTCACCGGCGGCGGGCGAGGGACTGGCGGAGGCATTCGCGTCCGCCCTGGCCGGGGTGCGCCGCCGCGAGCTCGACCGGGGCGTCTCCCTCGTCGGCCCGCACCGCGACGACGTGCAGTTCGAGCTGAACGCGCTGCCGGCCAAGGGCTACGCCAGCCACGGCGAGAGCTGGTCGTTCGCCCTGGCGCTGAAGCTGGGCGCTGCGGAGCTGCTCCGGCGCGACTCCCCCATGGGCGATCCGGTGCTGATGCTCGACGACGTCTTCGCCGAGCTGGACGCGCGCCGGCGCGAGCGCCTCGCCTCGGTGGTCGCCGACTACGAGCAGGTCCTGATCACCGCGGCCGTCTTCGACGACGTCCCGGAGGCGCTGGCCGCGCACACCGTGCGGATCGAGGCCGGCCGGATCGTCGGCACGGGCGCCGCCGCCGCGCCGATCGCCGTGCCGGAGCCGACCGCACCCGACTCCGCCTCGTCCGATCCGGTGTCCTCCGACTCCCCTCTTCCCGATCCCGAGTCCTCCCGCTCCTCCTCTCCCGATCCGGTCTCGTCCGACTCCCCTTCTCCTGGTGTCGTCTCCTCCGCCGCGGCCTCCTCCTCGGAGCCCGCGTCCCCAGCGCCGGCGTCCACGGATCCCGCGTCCCCGGAGCCGCCCGCCCCCGCCCCGTCGGAGCCGGCCGATGGCTGACTCCCCCCGCCGCGGAGCCCCTGCACCCGACTCCGAGGCCGCCCGGGTCTACCGCCACCTCAAGGAGGTGTTCGGCGCCGACGGCCCGCGCCGCATCCGGAAGACCGTCGAGCGCGCCGAGCCCAAGGGCGACGCGATCCCGTTCGGCAAGGGCCGCGACCCGCACGACCTCGGCGACGTCCTCGACTCCCTCACGGTGAAGCTCGGTTGGACGGCGCCGCTGGCGCAGGGCGACCTGATGTCGTCGTGGACGGCGATCGCCGGCGAGGAGACCGCGAAGCACTCGACTCCGGTGGGCGTCGTCGACGGCGTGCTGACGGTCGCGTGCGAGTCCACGGCGTGGTCGACGCAGCTCCGGCTGATGCGGATCGAGATCATGAACCACATCGCCGTGAACTTCCCCGACGCGGGCATCGCGTCGATCCGTTTCCAGGGCCCGGACGTCCCGAACTGGAAAAAGGGTCCCAGGTCGATTCCAGGGCGTGGTCCGCGCGACACCTACGGCTGAGGACGCATTTTCGGTCGACCGCCGATCTTTCGCGCCTCAGATCGCCGTCCAGCGCTTCGGATCGACCCGGCACGCGGTAGAATGGAGGGCCGCCGAACCGCAGTGACGCCGCCGCGCGGGCGATCTCCAGATCACCGTGCGCGTCGCGACGGACCGTCAGAGGAGAACTCCACAGCTATGACTCACGAGCCGAACGACTCCACGTCACCCGCAGCGAACGACCTGGACGCGAACGGCTCAGCAGCCCCCTCCGCTCCGCACGAGAGCATGTCGACCAAGTCGTCCGGCGACTACGGCGCGAACCAGATCCAGGTCCTCGAGGGCCTCGAGGCGGTCCGCAAGCGCCCCGGCATGTACATCGGATCCACGGGTCCGCGCGGTCTGCACCACCTGGTCTACGAGATCGTCGACAACGCCGTCGACGAGGCGCTCGCGGGCTACTGCGACAACATCGAGATCCTGATGCGCGCCGACGGAGGCGTCACCGTCTCCGACAACGGCCGCGGCATCCCGGTCGACATGCACCCGACCGAGGGCATCTCCACGGTCGAGCTGGTCCTCACCGTGCTCCACGCCGGCGGCAAGTTCGGCGGAGGCGGCTACGCGGTCTCCGGCGGCCTGCACGGCGTCGGCTCCTCCGTGGTCAACGCGCTCTCGACGCGCCTCGACGTCGAGGTCAAGCGCCAGGGCGCCGTGTACCGGATGAGCTTCACCGACGGAGTGCCGGACGCCCCGCTCGAGAAGGGCGAGGCCAGCGACGAGACCGGCACGACGATCACCTTCTGGCCCAACGCCGGCATCTTCGAGACGGTCGAGTTCGACTACGAGACCCTGCGCGCGCGCTTCCAGCAGATGGCGTTCCTCAACAAGGGCCTGCGCATCGCGCTGACCGACCAGAACGAGGTCGAGTTCGAGGGGGAGGGCGAGAACGAGACCGAGGGCGACCGGACCGACGTCTTCCACTACGAGAAGGGCCTCGTCGACTACGTCGAGTACATCAACTCGCTGAAGAAGTCGGACCTCGTGCACTCCGAGATCATCGATTTCGAGTCCGAGGACACCGAGCGCCGCATCTCGCTCGAGGTCGCCATGCAGTGGACCACGGCCTACACCGAGAGCGTCCACACCTACGCGAACACCATCAACACCCACGAGGGCGGCACCCACGAGGAGGGCTTCCGCGCCGCGCTGACCACTCTGGTCAACCGCTACGCGCGCGCGAACAACCTGCTCAAGGAGAAGGACGAGAACCTCTCGGGCGACGACATCCGCGAGGGCCTCACCGCCGTCGTGTCGATCAAGCTCGGCGAGCCGCAGTTCGAGGGCCAGACCAAGACGAAGCTCGGCAACACCGAGGCGAAGGCGTTCGTGCAGCGCGTGGCCGGCGAGCAGCTGGCCGACTGGTTCGACCGCAACCCGAGCCAGGCCAAGGACATCATCCGCAAGGCGATCCAGGCGGCCTCGGCCCGCATGGCGGCGCGCAAGGCGCGCGAGACCGCCCGCCGCAAGGGCCTGCTCGAGGGCGGCGGCATGCCGGGCAAGCTCAAGGACTGCCAGTCCAAGGACCCGTCGATCTCCGAGATCTTCATCGTCGAGGGCGACTCGGCGGGAGGATCCGCGGTGCAGGGCCGCAATCCCGAGACGCAGGCGATCCTCCCCCTCCGCGGCAAGATCCTCAACGTCGAGAAGGCGCGGCTCGACCGTGCTCTCGGCAACAACGAGGTCCAGGCGATGATCACGGCGTTCGGCGCCGGCATCGGCGAGGACTTCAACCCCGACAAGGCGCGGTACCACAAGATCATCCTGATGGCCGACGCCGACGTCGACGGCCAGCACATCACGACGCTGCTGCTGACGCTCCTCTTCCGCTACATGCGCCCGCTGATCGACCTCGGCTACGTGTACCTCGCGCAGCCGCCGCTGTACCGCCTCAAGTGGTCGAACTCCCCGCACGAGTACGTCTACAGCGACCGCGAGCGCGACGCCCTGATCGCGCACGGCTCGGCGACCAACAAGCGCATGCCCAAGGAGAACGGCATCCAGCGCTACAAGGGCCTCGGCGAGATGGACTACAAGGAGCTGTGGGAGACCACGATGGACCCCGCCACGCGGACCCTCCTCCAGGTCACGCTCGACGACGCGGCCGCGGCCGACGAGATCTTCTCCACCCTCATGGGAGAGGACGTCGAGTCCCGCCGCTCCTTCATCCAGAAGAATGCGAAGGACGTGCGCTTCCTCGACATCTAGCTGTCGAGGAAACGGACGTCCTTCGAGAGGCGGCAGCCGGGCGGTCCAGTGGACCGCCCTCGCGACCACCTCGAACACGTGACGGCGGCCCTCGATGGGCCGCATCCTCGACCAGAACGCGACAGAGGCCCTCACCGGCCCGCACACCGACGACACACCTGACACCCAGCGCGACCGCCGCCCCCGCTCCTCCGGGGCACGGACCCACCTGAGAGACCAGAGACCATGGCAGAAGAACCCACCACCCCCACCGGCCCGGACGAGAGCGACGACATCGTCACCGAGACCGGTGTGGTGATCCACGGTCACGACAAGATCGAGCCGGTCGACCTGCAGCTCGAGATGCAGCGCTCCTACCTCGACTACGCGATGAGCGTCATCGTCGGGCGAGCCCTGCCGGAGGTGCGCGACGGCCTGAAGCCCGTGCACCGCCGCGTGATCTACGCCATGTACGACGGCGGCTACCGTCCCGACAAGGCGTTCTCGAAGTGCTCGCGCGTCGTCGGCGACGTGATGGGCCAGTTCCACCCGCACGGCGACTCCGCGATCTACGACGCGCTGGTCCGCCTGGTGCAGCCGTGGAGCCTCCGCTACCCGCTCGCGCTCGGGCAGGGCAACTTCGGCTCCCCCGGCAACGACGGCGCCGCCGCCCCCCGGTACACCGAGACCAAGATGGCGCCGCTCGCGCTCGAGATGGTCCGCGACATCGACAAGAACACCGTCGACTTCCAGGACAACTACGACGGCCGCACGCGCGAGCCGGCGATCCTGCCGGCCCGGTTCCCGAACCTGCTCGTCAACGGCTCCGTCGGCATCGCGGTCGGCATGGCGACCAACATCCCGCCGCACAACCTGCGCGAGGTCGCCGCCGGCGCCAAGTGGGCGCTCGAGAACCCCGACGCGACGCGCGAGGAGCTCCTCGAGGCGCTGCTGCAGCGGATCAAGGGACCCGACTTCCCCACCGGTGCGCAGATCCTCGGCGTCCGCGGCATCCAGGACGCGTACCGCACCGGCCGCGGCTCGATCACGATGCGCGCCGTCGTCTCCATCGAGGAGATCCAGGGCCGCACCTGCCTCGTCGTCACCGAGCTGCCGTACCAGGTGAACCCGGACAACCTGGCGATCAAGATCGCCGAGCTGGTCAAGGACGGGCGCGTCTCGGGCATCGCCGACATCCGCGACGAGACCTCCGGTCGCACCGGCCAGCGCCTCGTCGTCGTCCTCAAGCGCGACGCCGTGGCGAAGGTGGTGCTGAACAACCTCTACAAGCACACGCCGCTGCAGGAGAACTTCGGCGCGAACATGCTCGCGATCGTCGACGGCATCCCGCGCACGCTCTCGCTCGACGGCTTCATCCGCGCGTGGGTCGACCACCAGGTCGAGGTCATCGTGCGCCGCACCCAGTACCTCCTCGACGAGGCGGAGGCGCGGATCCACATCCTGCGCGGCTACCTCAAGGCGCTCGATGCGCTCGACGAGGTCATCGCCCTCATCCGCCGCTCCCCCACCGTGGAGGAGGCGCGCGACGGCCTGATGGAGCTGCTCGACATCGACGAGGTGCAGTCCCGCGCCATCCTCGACATGCAGCTGCGCCGCCTCGCGGCCCTCGAGCGCCAGAAGATCATCGACGAGCACGACCGGATCCAGGCCGAGATCGAGGACTACAAGTCGATCCTCGCGAGCCCGGAGCGCCAGCGCACGATCATCTCGGACGAGCTCGACGAGATCGTCGACCGCTTCGGCGACGACCGCCGCACCGAGATCCTCTTCGGGTTCGACGGTGACATGAGCGTCGAGGACCTGATCCCCGAGGAGGAGATGGTCGTCACCGTCACCCGCGGCGGCTACCTCAAGCGCACCCGGAGCGACTCCTACCGGGCGCAGCACCGCGGCGGCCGCGGCGTGCGCGGCGCGCAGCTGAAGGCCGACGACATCGTCGAGCACTTCTTCGTCACCACTACGCACCACTGGCTCCTGTTCTTCACGAACACCGGCCGCGTGTACCGCGCCAAGACCTACGAGCTGCAGGAGGCCGGCCGCGACGCCAAGGGCCAGCACATCGCGAACCTGCTCGCGCTCGAGCCGGGGGAGCAGATCGCGCAGATCCTCGACATCCGCGACTACGAGGCGGCCCGCTACCTCGTGCTCGCCACGCGCGACGGCCTCGTGAAGAAGACGGCCCTCTCGGAGTACGACACGAACCGCTCCGGCGGCATCATCGCGATCAAGCTGCGCGACGGCGACGAGCTCGTCTCGGCGCTCCTGGTCGAGGAGGACAGCGACGTGCTGCTGGTCTCCCGCAAGGGCATGTCGATCCGCTTCACCGCGTCCGACGAGGCGCTGCGTCCGATGGGCCGCTCCACCTCCGGAGTCCGCGGCATGTCGTTCCGCGGAGAGGACCGCCTCCTCGACGCCAACGTCGTCAGTGACGAGGGCTTCGTGTTCGTGGTCACCGAGGGCGGCTACGCCAAGCGCACCGCGGTCGACCAGTACCGCCTCCAGGGACGCGGCGGGCTGGGCATCAAGGTGGCCAAGCTGGAGGAGAAGCGCGGCGACCTCGTGGGCGCCATCATCACCGGAGAGGACGACGAGGTGCTCGTCGTGCTCGCCAGCGGCAAGGTGGTACGCTCTGCGGTGGCCGAGGTACCGGCCAAGGGTCGCGACACCATGGGAGTCGTCTTCGCACGATTCGCTGAGGACGACCGCATCATCGCACTCGCCAAGAACACCGAACGCAATCTCGACGCCCAGGACGAGGATCCCGACGCCGCGGCGCCGGCCGAGTCCGCCCCGGTGTCGGAGGAGGATGGGTCCGTAGATGAGTAGCACCGTCGCCGAGAAGCTCGCCAGGAAGTCCGCGAAGAGCCCGGCGGCGAAGCAGGTCCGCCTGAAGCTGGTCTACGTCGACTTCTGGTCGGCCGTGAAGCTCTCGTTCCTGCTGGGCCTGACGCTCGCGATCATCACGATCGTCGTCGTCTACCTGGTCTACACGGTCCTGGCCCAGACGGGAGTGTTCGACGAGGTCAACGGCCTCGTGCAGGACATCGCCGGCGCCGAGGCGTTCGACCTCAACACGATCATCTCGCTGCCGCAGGTCATGGGCTTCGCGATCGTCGTCGCGGTGCTGAACACCATCGTCACCACCGCGCTCGGCGCGATCGTGGCGCTGCTGTACAACCTCAGCGTCAAGATCACCGGCGGCCTCCTGGTGGGCTTCACCAACCAGTAGGGCGCACGGTCCGGCCGATTGGGATTCCTGCTCGATGTCGGGTAGAGTCTCCTCTGGCCATTCCGGGGGTATAGCTCAGGCGGTTAGAGCGCTTCACTGATAATGAAGAGGTCCCAGGTTCAAGTCCTGGTACCCCCACCCGGTCCGAACGGCCCGTCACCTCGCGGTGGCGGGCCGTTCGACTCTCGGAGACGGATCGCCCCGTCTCCGGCCCGGGGCCTTAGCTCAGTTGGTAGAGCGCCTGCTTTGCAAGCAGGATGTCAGGAGTTCGAATCTCCTAGGCTCCACACTTCCTCCCCGCTCGCGGGTGCTCCCCCTTCGTCGGCCCTTCTGGTCCACCGGCCCACGGCACTCCGGGTCCTCCGCCGTCGCGGGGTCACCGTGTCGAGGTCTTCGGCGGCCTCTCCTGTCGCCGACCGTGCAGTCCCCGCGATCGAGGTCGCCACTCGGACGGCCGAGTCGCCCGCTCAGCGGTCCACGCAGGCGAGGCCGAGGAACTGCTGGACCGAGAGGGTCTCGGACGTGCCGTCGCGGATGTCGCCGACGATGATCTCACCGACGGAGAGCGTGTCGAACTGCTCGGCCGTGAAGACGACCGGGCGGGCGAGCACGGAGCGGTCGGTCGCGTAGGCGCCCAGCGCGAGGTCGACGCCGAGCGGGAACCGCTCGATCACCGTGTCGGCCGGCCAGACCGTGGATCCGGAGAGGTCGGTCGCGCCCAGCTGCGTGACCGGGGACGGGGAGACCCAGCGGGTGACCCTCCGCAGCCCGTCGCCGATGGTCAGGGGGGCGGAGTCGGAGGCGGCGAGGTCGAGGCCGTCGACGGACCCCGAGCACACGACGACGACCCCGAGGACCTCGCCTCGCTCGCCGCTCCGTCCGAGCCCGACCGCGGCCGTGGTCACCGGCTCCTCGGAGGCGCACCCCGAGAGCGCGAGGTTGCCGAGCAGAACGACGGTGCTCGCGAGCGCGGCGCGACGGTGCATGGGTCCTCCCGCGGCCACCCTACGCGGGCAGGGCGAGGGCCAGAGCGGCGAGAGCCTGCGGAAGGGAGGGAGCGCCCTCCGCTCGGAAGACCACCTCTCCGGCCGTGTCCCGCACGACGACCGTGGGGGTCGAGCGGATGCCGGCGGCCTCGGCCTCGACGGGGTGGAAGGCCACGTCGCGCTCGCGGATCTCGGCGGCGGGGACGAGCTCCGCGGCGCGCTCCAGCACCGAGCGCGCGGCATGGCAGGCGCCGCAGAAGGCGGAGGTGTAGAGCTCGACGATCACGACGAAGGGAACGCCGGGGCGCGGCCGGGGATTCCCGGGCACCGTCAGCGGAGGAGCCAGGCCTCGTTCATGGTGAGGGCCGCGTCGACGAGCTCGACGCGCTCCAGCTCCTCGACGTCGCTCAGGGGGAACCAGGCGGCGGCGTCCGTGGAGCCGTCCACCTCGTGCGTGAGCTCCCCGCCCACGATGCGGGCGCGGTACACGACGCGGATGGCGTGCAGGGGGCCGGCCTCGGGGTCGCTGCGGCGGTGCGCGGGGATCACGTGCGAGTCCACGCCGATGAGGGCCTCGAGCTCGGCACGGTAGCCCGTCTCCTCGAAGATCTCGCGGACCGCGGCGTCGGCGGGCGACTCGCCCTCGTCGATCCCGCCGCCCGGAAGCGTCCAGGCCGACCAGGGGCCCTGGCTCCAGTGCGCGAGCAGCATCCGCTCACCGTCGATGATCACGCCGTACGCGGCGACCCGGATGTCCACCGCAGAAGCCTAACCCGGGCATGCAAAGGAGCCGGACCCCTTTAGGGGCCCGGCTCCAGCGACGAGAACGTCAGGAAGCGGTCGAGGCCGCGTTCTGCGCGGCGCTCTGCGGCTCGTCCTCGGCGACCCACAGCTCGTCGTCGGCGCGGAACGTCTGCCAGACGGCGTAGCCGATGCCGCCGACGGCGACCAGCGCGGCGCCGATCGCGAAGACCGTCCCGGCCTTGCTCTTCTTCTTCGGGGGAGTGGTGAGCTCCTCCCAGCGCGCCTTCGAGATCTCGGCGAGCTTCGCGCGGTTCTTCGAGTCCTTGGCGGCCTCGAAGGCGGCGGCGGCCGTGCCGCCCACAGCGGCGAAGGTCGGGACGACCTTGTGCTTGTAGGCGTTGCGGGCCGAGGAGTACGTGCCCTCGACGGCCGAGACGCCGTTGTCGTAGACCGGCTTGACGCGCGAGTCATACGTGTCCTTGACGAAGGGGACGAGCTCCTTCTTGGCGTACTTCGACGCGTGGCGGCGGCTCTTCTCGAGCACGGAGGCCGCGTGCGCCAGCACCTCCTGCTGCTCGCCCCAGACCGCCTCGGCGTTCTTGCGAAGACGCTTGAGGTCCTTCTTGTGCTTACGTGACAGACCCATGTTGGTCCTCCATCGGCTACGAGCAGCGAACGCCTCAATACTGCCACTCATCGATCGGCGTCCGCATCGCGCACCCAGCGCATTGACACCGGGCGTTGCAGGGGCCTACAGACGCGCTGTGCGAGAATCCGAGCATGCCTTTGCACACCGCAGTCGCGACGTTCCACACCAACAAGGGCGACATCGTCGTCAACCTCTACGGGAACCACGCTCCCAAGACGGTCCGCAACTTCGTCGGTCTCGCGACCGGCGACATCGAGTGGACCCACCCCGCCACGGGTGCGAAGACGAAGGAGCCGCTCTACAACGGCACCGTCTTCCACCGCATCATCCCCGACTTCATGCTCCAGGGCGGCGACCCGCTCGGTCAGGGCATCGGCGGCCCGGGGTACCAGTTCGACGACGAGATCAACTCGGAGCTCGACTTCACCCAGCCCTACATCCTCGCGATGGCGAACGCCGGCAAGCAGGCGGGCCGCGGCACCAACGGCTCGCAGTTCTTCATCACCGTGGCGCCGACCACCTGGCTCCAGGGCAAGCACACCATCTTCGGCGCCGTCGCCGACGAGGAGTCGAAGAAGCTCGTGCAGTCGCTCTCGGCTGTTCCCACCGACGGCCGTGACAAGCCGCTCGAGGACGTCGTGATCGAGAGCGTCGAGATCACCGAGGTCTGATCGCCTCATCCACCACTCATTCGAGGGCCGGGTCCGTCAGGGCCCGGCCCTCGTTCTCCCCGGAGGCACGTCCGTGACCCAGGTCCCGCCGAGCAGCACCTACTCCTGCTACCGACACCCCGACCGGCAGAGCTTCGTGCGCTGCCAGCGGTGCGGCCGCACCATCTGCGGCGAGTGCCAGACTCCCGCTCCGGTCGGAGTGATCTGCCCGGACGACATGGCGCAGCAGCGCGCCACCGCGCCGCGCACCCGCGGTCCCCTCCTCTCCCGCGTGCGGGCCATGACCCGTGCCGACCAGCCGACGGTGACCTACGCGATCATCGCGCTCTGCATCGTGCTGTGGATCGTCGAGATCCTCCCCTTCGTCGGCGGGCCGGCGGTCAACGCGCTCCTGTACGCCCCCGCCTACACGCTCCCCGGCTTCGGCGCCGGCTTCGAGCCGTGGCGGATGCTCACCTCGGTGTTCCTCCACAGCACGTCGCTCTTCATCGTCATCCCGTTCCACCTGGTGCTGAACATGTACACGCTGTGGGTGTTCGGCATGGTGCTCGAGCGGATGCTGGGCCGCGGGCGGTACCTCACCCTCTTCCTCCTGAGCGGTTTCGCCGGGTCGGTGGGCGTCCTGCTCCTCGCGAACCCGCTGACCCCGGTGATCGGCGCCTCCGGTGCGATCTTCGGGCTGATGGGCGCGTACCTGGTGATCCTCCGGCATCTGGGCGGTCAGGCGTCGCAGCTGCTGGTGCTGGTCGGACTGAACCTCGTCATCGGCTTCCTGCCCGGGATGAACGTGGCGTGGCAGGCGCACGTCGGCGGTCTGGTGGCCGGCGCGCTCATCGGGCTGGTCTTCACGAAGACCCGGCAGCGCGCCCAGCGGCGCACGCAGAACCTCCTCGTCGGGCTCATCGGAGTCGGACTGGTCGCGATCACCGCCGGCGCCTACGTCCTCGGCTGATCCCTCCCCCTCCCGCAGCGGCGGGTCCGGCAGTGCCTCGCGCACTCCCGGGCCCGCCGCTTCGTCGTTCCCGTGGCGACCGTCTCCACCGCTGTCCACAGGTGCTCTCAACAGGTGGGGAGGAAGTTATCCACAGAGTTGTTAACACTGGGGAGAACGTCCCGGGTGTCCTCCTCGGGAGGACGATCCGGGGACGGCGGCGCGTCCGAGGACCGGCGGACTGGTGCGGATCCGGGCCCTCCTCACCTCGAGCAGGCCAGCGCGGCGGGGACCGCGGAGTTCTCCACAGGAGATTCCACAGCTGGGGATAATTACAGCGGTGTAGTTCTCCGGCGGACGGCCACCAGGGCCGTCGCCTCACGGTCGTCGTCGCGGTGCAGCGAGGTGGCGAACCCGGCCGCCTGGAACGCCGAGGCACTCGCCGCGGCCTGATCCGCGCCGACCTCGATCACGACGACGCCGTGGGGTGCGAGCCACGCTCCCGCCTCCTGAGCGATGCGGCGGTGCAGGGCGAGCCCGTCCGACCCGCCGTCGAGCGTGAGCATCGGCTCGTGCACCCGGGCCTCCGGCGGCATGAGCGCGATCGCGGCGGTGGGGACGTAGGGGGCGTTGACGACGACGACGTCGATCCGCCCGCGCTCGCTCCCGGGGAGCGCGTCGAAGAGGTCGCCCTCGTGGACGTCGCCGCGGCCTGCGAGCGTGCGGCGCGCGCAGGCGACGGCGGCGGGGGAGAGGTCGGCCGCGAGCAGGCGGACGTCCGGCCGCTCCTCGGAGATCGACCGGGCGAGGGCGCCGGATCCGCAGCAGAGGTCGAGCACCACGGCGCCGTCCGGGAGGATCTCCAGGGCGCAGTCGACCAGCCATTCGGTGCGCATGCGGGGCACGAAGACGCCGGGTGCGACGGGGACGCGCAGGCCGCGGAAGGCGACCCAGCCGAGAATCTGCTCGAGGGGCTCGCCCGTCTCGCGGCGCCGGAGCAGCAGCTCGAGGTCGGAGGAGGAGTCGGCGGCCTCCTCGAGCAGGCCCGCCTCCTCCTCGGCGAAGACGCAGCCGGCGGTGCGCAGACGCTCCACCGACGACGAACGCCCCGTCGGCGGACCGGACGGGGCGTCGTTCACGACTGGGGGAGGCTCAGCGCCAGCGCGTCGTCATCAGGAAGCCGATGAACGCGATGCCGAAGCCGATCAGGATGTTGAGGTTGCCGAGATCGGGGATCGGCAGGGTGCCCTGGCTCACGTAGAAGACGATGATCCAGGCGAGTCCGAGCAGCATGAAGCCGAACATCACCGGCTTGAACCAGACCGGATTCGGTGCGTTCTCGCCGGTCCGGGCCTCGTCGCGCTCGGGCTTCGGGCTCTTCGTCGCTCGTGCCATGCCGACCACTGTACCTGGCGGAGGCTCCGGGCCGGGAGCACTGGGGCTGCGCGGGTGCTGTGCGGACTCGCGGAGCGGCCGGTGCAGGCGCTCGAGTGGTCCCATCGGCCCTCCTCAGGCGGCGACTCGGGAGGGCTCTCCACAGGTCCGGATCATGCGCCACAGCCGGTCACGGCTCGCGCCTAGACTCGTCGCATGACCGCCCAGAACCCCGACGGGGCGGCTCTGCGGCCGCGAGCGAAGCGACGGAGGGCCCGCCCGGTCCGACGACTCTCGTTCTTCGGAGTCGTCGGCGAGCTCCTGATGACCGCCGGCGTCCTGGTCCTGCTCTTCCTGGCCTG
Organism: Rathayibacter sp. AY1H3; assembly: GCF_002932015.1. NCBI lineage: Bacteria > Bacillati > Actinomycetota > Actinomycetes > Micrococcales > Microbacteriaceae > Rathayibacter > Rathayibacter sp. AY1H3. The sequence goes on along the minus strand of NZ_PSUU01000016.1, from coordinate 17,589 downwards.
GCAGCTCTGGTGGAACGACGCGGTGATCGCGGGCCGGCAGACGACGCAGGCGGCGGAGCTCCGCGAGACCTGGGGCGACTCCTCTCCGGCCCCGCAGCCGACCGAGGCCGCCCCGGCGGAGCCGGTCGTCGCGTCGGTCGCCGCCCTCGACACCTCCTTCGGCAACCTCTACATCCCCCGCTACGGCGAGGGGTGGGTGCGCACGATCGCCGAGGGCATCGACGCCGAGAACGTGCTCGACGAGGGGAGCATCGGCCACTACCCCGGGACGCAGATGCCCGGCCAGGCCGGCAACTTCGCGCTCGCCGCGCACCGCAGCGCGTACGGCGGAGGCATGCACCTGATCGACGAGCTCCAGCTCGGCGACCCGATCTACATCGAGACGGCGGACGGCTGGTACACCTACCGCTTCCGCAACCTCGAGTACGTCCAGCCCTCCGACGTCCAGGTGATCGACCCGGTCCCGTGGACTCCGGACGCGGCTCCGACCGACCGCCTGATCACGCTGACGAGCTGCAACCCGCTCTACTCGACGGCCGAGCGGATCATCGCGTACGGCGTCTTCGACTCGTTCCAGCCGCGGTCCGCGGGGGCCCCCGCCGAGATCGCCGCCTCGCTGGCTGAGGAGGGCTGACCGTGTACGCAGCGCTGTGGCGGCTCCTTCCCGGGCCGTGGTGGGTCCGCCTCCTGATCGTCCTCGTCCTCGTCGCGGCGGTCCTGGTGGCGCTCGACGAGTGGGTGTTCCCCTGGGTGCAGTCGCTCGTGCTCGACCGGAACGTGACCGTCGGCTCGTGACCGCCGGCGCGGCCCCGCGGATCCTGGTCGTCGACCACCACGACAGCTTCGTCTTCACGCTCGTCTCGTACCTCCGCGAGCTCGGTGCCGAGGTCGACGTGGTCGAGGGCGACGACCTCGGGACCACGGCGCTCCTGGCTCGCGCGGAGGAGGCGGACGGGGTCCTGGTCTCTCCCGGGCCGGGCCGTCCTGAGGACGTCCCCGCGTCGACGGCGCTCGTGCAGCGGGCGGAGGCGACCGGGCGGCCGCTGCTCGGAGTCTGCCTCGGCCACCAGGTGCTCGCCCATGCTCTCGGCGCCCGCGTCACGGAGGCGCCGGAGCTGCTGCACGGCCGGACGTCCGCGGTCCTTCACGACGGAGATCCGCTCTTCGACGGCCTGCCCTCCGGATTCGCCGCGATGCGGTACCACTCGCTCGCGGTCGACGGTGAGAGCCTTCCCGAGGAGCTGCGGGTGACGGCGCGGACACCGGAGGGAGTGGTCATGGCCGTCCGGCACCGGAGTGCACCGCTCGTGGGCGTGCAGTTCCATCCGGAGTCGGTCCTCACCGAGGGCGGGCGGCGCCTTCTCGAGAACTGGCTGCGCGAGGTGAGGCCGGGCGGAGCGTCCGTATCGGCCGACGACACGCCCGGACTCTCGATCCCGGCTCGATGAATTGGAATTCGCCGGGCTTATCGGGCTCGTTATCGAGTCGAGAGCATTGAGAATGATCAGCGACCACCGTCCCCCGAACGGGGATGCCGCCCTGAGTGCGTTCTCACGTAGAAATCCGCCATCTGACGGCTAAATGACGGCGGGCGGAGGAGAACGCCGCGACAGGGTATGGGCGTGACCTTGTCCACCCCCTTGCGCACCCCCCGATCAGGTGGCGGGATTTGACGGGCTCCCGGCGGAGGATGCGGCTTCTTTTCCCTGCATAATCAGAGGGCGCCGACAGGGGGTCGGCGCCGCAGAAGAGAAGTCCGGGGGGACCTCATGGTCGCATCGATCTCCTGGGCTTTCTCGGGAATCCGAGAACTCGAGAATCTCGGACCGCGCATCGTCGTCAAACCCGGCACCGTTCCGAGCATCACCGGTTCGGGATTCGGCACCGCCGATCTGAGCGTCGTGCTGATGACGGTCTCGCCGTTGCGCGTCCTCCGCGGGACGTGGCCGGCCGACGACACCTCCTTCCTCACCTTCAGCTTCCTCATCGACGGCTTCGTGCGCATGGTCGCCCCGGACCGAACGGTGCTGCTGCGTCCGGGCTCGATCTCGTACCAGCAGGGGACGACGACGTTCACGACCGAGTCGACGACTCCGGCCACGATCCTCCACCTCTCGCTGCGCGCCGACGAGATGCGCCGCTACGGCTTCGACACGTCGGCCCCGGTCTACGCGCTCGACCCCGACGCCCGGTCCACCCGCGCCGCGTACGCCTTCACGACCGCCTTCGCCCTCGCGGCGGAGTCGGGGACGGGGCTGCCCGGCGAGGGCGAGGTCACCGGCTTCGCCCACGTGGTCAAGCAGCTCCTCACCAGCGCGTTCCTCGCGGCGGCGAGCTCGCAGCCCGGCACCACGAGCGTGCGAGCCGCCACGCTCGGGCGCGCGCGCACGGTCATCGACCGGACGCACCGCACGCCGCGCTGCACCCCGGAGGCGGTGGCCGACGCGGTCAACGTGTCCACCCGCTCCCTCCAGCGGCTCTTCGAGGACGCGGGCACCACTGTCGCGAGCGAGATCGAGCGCTCCCGGGTCGCCAGCGCCGTGGAGCTCCTGCGCCGCCGCCCGCGGGAGGTCCCGCTCGAGGCGATCGCCGCCGCGTCCGGATTCTCCTCGGCGGACCACCTCCGCCGTGCGCTCAAGCGCCGCGAGGGGCTCACCCCGAGCGACATCCGCGGCAGGATCGCACGTCCCGCCGACGGATCGGCAGCCGGCGAGGTCGTGCGGCTCCAGCCCCCGCTCGCCGACGCGCGCCGGGCGTAGCCGTTCACCTCGGCGCCGTCGGCTCCGTGGAGCATCGACCCCGACGAGCAACGTCCCGACGAGCCCTTCTCGGCGCGCAGAGCAGCGGCCCGGCCTCCACCGGGCGCCGTCGGTCGACGCCGCAGCCGCAGCGGGCTGCAGGCCGGGTCAGCCCGCGCAGTATCCGAGCTGGACGGTCGATCCCTGCGGGACGTCGCCCGGAGCCAGGGACTGGGTCGTGATGGGCGGGTTCGCCCGGGTCGCGTCGCAGGTCTCGTCCGGGACCTCGACCCCCACGAGTTGCAGCTTCTCGGAGGCGAGGGTGGCCAGCGCGCTGCTGAGGGACGTCCCGACGAGGTCGGGGAGCGTGACCTGGCCGGAGGAGACGGTGAGGTCGACCGGCGTGCCCGGGGCGACCTGCTGGCCCGCTCCGGGGGAGGCGGAGAGCACGACGTCGCCCGGGACGGTCGGCGAGTTCTCGCGGGTCTGAGAGCCCTCGACGAAGCCGACGGCGGTGAGCGCGTCGATGGCCTCGGCGAGGCTCTGCCCGACGGTGTCCGGCACGGCGACGGGCTGGGGGCCCTGGGACACGACGATGCGGATGACCGTCTCGGGTGCGACGATCGTGCCCGAGCCCGGATCCGTGCGGATCACCTCGCCCTCGGGGACGGTCGAGCTGTACTCCGCGACCTGGCTCGGCACGAGATCGAGCTCGGTCAGGGTCGACTGGGCGCTGTCGTAGGTGGTCTCGGTGAGGGTGGGGACCTCGCGCGACTGCGACGGCAGCGTCGACGCGGGCTGGAGCGTCAGCACCCAGATCACGAGTGCGGCGACGATCACGGCCAGCACGACGATCGAGGACCAGATCCAGAGGACCGGCGGGCGGCGCTGGGTGCGGACGATCGAGTTGTCCTCGGCCAGCTGGCGGAGGGCGAGCTCGGAGTCGTTGACTCCGCCCTGGCTGCGGGCCGCGAAGAGCGAGGTGGTCAGCTCGTCGATCGGGCGGTGGTCGGGGAGGCGTCCGGCGGCGGCGTCGCGCAGGTCGTCGCGGAACTCCGCAGCTCCCTGGAAGCGCTCGTAGCGGTCCTTGGAGAGTGCTCGGGCGACGACCGCGTCGAGTGCGGGGGTGACGGCCGGGTTGATGGAGCTCGGCGCCGGCGGCGTCTCGCTGACGTGCTGGTAGGCGACGGCCACCGGGGTGTCGCCGCGGAAGGGCGCACGGCCGGTGAGGAGCTCGAAGAGCACGATGCCGGCGGAGTAGAGGTCGCTGCGGGCGTCGACCTGCTCGCCCTTCGCCTGCTCGGGGGAGAAGTAGGCCGCGGTGCCGAGGATCGCCGTGGTCTGAGCGACCGTGGCGGCGGAGTCGGAGACGGCGCGGGCGATCCCGAAGTCCATCACCTTCACCTGGCCCGACGGGGTCAGCATGATGTTGCCGGGCTTGATGTCGCGGTGGACGACGCCTGCGCGGTGCGAGTACTCGAGGGCGGTGAGGATGCCCTCCGTGATGCGGACGGCCTCGTCCACGTCGAGGGGGCCCTCGGCGATCAGGTCCTTGAGGAGGCGGCCCTCGATGTGCTCCATGACGATGAAGGGCCGGCGCGATTCGGCGCCGTTGTCGTCGAGCGAGACCTCCTCGCCCGCGTCGAAGACCCGGACGATCGTGGGGTGCGACATGCGCGACGCGGACTGCGCCTCCTGCCGGAACCGCAGGCGGAAGGCGGAGTCGGAGGAGAGGGAGAGCTTCAGCTCCTTGATGGCGACGGTGCGGCCGAGCCGGGTGTCGGTGCCGAGGTACACCTCGGACATCCCGCCGCGGCCGAGCCGGGGCCCGACCTGGTACCGTCCCGCGATCAGGCGACCCTCATCCGTCACGCGCACGCTCCCGCCCTGTACTTCCGTGTGGTGCGGCCCCGAGGAGCCACGGCAAGTGTACCTATGGGCCCCTGGTGTTCCGGGCGGGGGCGCGACGCGACGGCCGCGAGGCGCCGGGCCGGAGTGGTGCCCCGACCGGCGCGCCGCCGCTACTCGGAGGGGGTGGGCGTCGAGGTGGCCTTCGAGGTGGGGGTCGGCGCCGGGGTCGGAGTCGGCTCCTCGACGGTGACGGAGAGGGTGGGCGAGGCCGCCGACTCCGACTCGCCGCAGAGCACGGTGTACGTGACGTCGATCGTGCCCGCCGTGGTGCCGGCCTGGATCGTCGCGGTCGTCGAGTTCGACGGGTTGGTGCTCGTCACGCTCGCGCCCTCACCGGTCGCGGTCACCCGGTAACCGCTCACGGAGGTTCCGCTCGGGCACTGGTTGTAGTTGCTCCAGGTGACGTTGAACGTCGCGCCCGCCTCGACGCTGGAGGCGGCGGGGGTGACGGTCGGCACGGCGGTCGGCGCGTCCGGGGTCGCGACCTCGGTGAAGACGGAGACCTCGATGGTCGTGCCCTTCACCACGTTCGCGGTGGGGTTCACGTCCTCGACGAGTCCGACCTGCTCGGCGGTGGGGGCGCTCGGGCCGTCCGCGCGGCGGACGCCCATGCCCAGGGCCTCGAGCTCGGTCTCGACGTCGTCGAAGGAGCGCCCGACGTAGTCGGCCTTGTCGATGACGACCGTGTTCGAGGTCGGCGTCGGCGTGGGACTCGGAGTCTCGGACGGCGTCGGCGACGGGGCCGTGCTGGTCGGCGCGGTGGGGGAGGCGGCCGGGTCGCTGCTCCCGCCGGTCGTCAGGGCGAAGATCGTGCCCGCGATGACGACGGCGAGGATCACGATGAGGGCGATCAGCGGCCAGGTCCAGGGGCTGCGGCGACGCGGCTCCTCGGCCGGCTCGAGCGGCTCCTCGATCGGCACGAACGGAGCGGCGGCCGCGGCCGCGCCGGAGGGGAGCACCGTGGTCGCCTGCGTCGCGCCCTGGTTGGAGGGGAGGACCGTGGTCGCCTGCGTCGCGGGCAGGTCGCTGAGGACCGCGGGGACGGCCAGCGCCGCTCCGCGCACGTCGCCCGAGCGCAGCGCCTGGGCCGCCCGCGCGAGGTGCGCGGCGGTGGCGGGGCGGTCGGCCGGCTTCTTGGCGATGCAGGAGTAGACGAGGTTGCGCACCGGCTCCGCGACCGTGACCGGCAGCTCCGGCGGGGTGTCGTTGATCTGCGCCATCGCGATGGCGACCTGCGACTCGCCCGTGAAGGGGCGGCGCCCGGCCAGGCACTCGTAGGCGACGATGCCCAGCGAGTAGATGTCGGTGGCGGGGGAGGCGGGCTGGCCGCTCGCCTGCTCCGGGGACAGGTACTGGACCGTGCCCATGACCTGCCCGGTCGCCGTCAGCGGGACCTGGTCGGCGATGCGGGCGATGCCGAAGTCGGTGATCTTGACGCGGCCGTCCGGCGTGATGAGCAGGTTGCCCGGCTTCACATCGCGGTGCACGAGGCCCGCGGCGTGCGCGGCGTGCAGGGCGAGCGCGGTCTGCGCGACGATGTCGAGGACCTTGTCGGTCGAGAGGACGCGCTCGCGCTCGAGGACGGTCGAGAGCGCCTCGCCGGGGACGAGCTCCATGACCAGGTAGGCCGAGCCGTCCTCCTCGCCGTAGTCGTAGACGTTGGCGATGCCCTCGTGGTTGACCAGCGCCGCGTGGCGGGCCTCGGCGCGGAAGCGCTCGAGGAATCCGGGGTCGCCGAGGTACTCGTCCTTCAGGATCTTGATCGCGATGGTGCGGCCGATGACGAGATCGGTCGCCTGCCACACCTCTCCCATGCCGCCGATGGCGATCCGGGACTGCAGCTCGTAGCGTCCCCCGAAGGTGAGGCCTGTCGTGGGTCTCATTTGTTCAGCACCGCCTCTAGTACCTGTTGTCCGATGGGTGCGGCGATCAGGTTGCCGTACCCGGTCTGGCCGAGCCCTCCACCGTTCTCCACGAGCACGGTGATGGCGTACTGCGGGTCGTCCGCAGGCGCGAAGCCGGTGAACCAGAGGGTGTACGGGTCGTCCCCGCCGTTCTCGGCGGTACCGGTCTTACCGGCCACAGTGACGCCCCCTATTGTTGCATTCGTCGCCGCGCCGCCCTGGACGCTGGCGACCATCATCGCCTTGACGGCGTCCGCGGTCTGCGTGCTCACCGCCCGGCCGAGCGACTTCTCCTGGAACTGCTGCAGCACGCTGAGGTCCTGCGAGCGGATCGAGTCGACCAGGTTCGGCTGCATCACCTCGCCGCCGTTCGCGATCGCCGCGGAGACCATGGCGATCTGCAGCGGCGTCGCGCGCACCTCGTACTGTCCGAAGGCGGTGAGGGCCGTCTGGGCGTCGTCCGTCTTCGTCGGGTAGGTGCTCGCCTCGACCGACATCGGGATCTCGAGCTCGGTGTCGAAGCCGAACTTCTCGGCCTGCGAGCGGATCGCGTCTGCTCCCAGCTGCACGCCCATCTCGGCCATCGGGACGTTGCAGGAGAGCGAGACGGCGGTGGCCAGCGTGACCGTCTCTCCGGAGCCGCAGAGACCGCCTCCGGAGTTGATCACCTGCGACGAGGAGCCGGGCAGCGTGTACGACTCGACGTTGGGGAAGCTCGAGTCGGCCGTGAAGCGGCCGGACTCGAGGGCGGCCGAGGCCACGACGAGCTTGAAGACGGAGCCGGGCGGGTTGAGCGAGCCGCCGATCGCCCGGTTCACGAGGGGCTCGGAGGAGTCGTCGTTCAGCGCCCGGTAGGCGGCGAGGACGTCGTCGGTGTCGTGGGAGGCCAGCGCGGTGGGATCGAAGGTGGGCTTCGAGACCATCGCGAGGATGCGGCCGGTGGCCGGCTCCGTCACGACGACGGCCCCCGTGTAGTCGCCGAGCGCGTCGAAGGCGGCCTGCTGGGCGACCGGGTCGATCGAGAGCTCGACCGACGCGCCCTTCGGGTCCTGGCCCGTGACGAGGTTGTTGATCTCGTCGAAGAACTGCGAGTTCGAGGTGCCCGAGAGGTAGTCGTTGAGCGTGCGCTCGATGCCGGTGGTGCCCTGGTTCAGAGTGAAGTAGCCGGTCACGGCGGAGTAGAGCGGGCCGTTCGCGTACTGCCGCTGGAACTTGTAGAGGTCGTCCGACGGCGTCGAGGAGGCGATCGGCTGACCGCCGGCGAGGATCGCACCGCGCTCGGTCGAGAAGCTCTCGTAGAGGGTCCGCGTGTTGCGGCCGTCCTCGTCGAGGGAGTCGGCCTGGATCACCTGGATGGTGGTGGTGGAGAGGAAGAGTGCCACGAACATCGTCAGCACGACGAGGCTCACCCGTTTGAGTTCTCGGTTCATCGACGGATCACACCACCAGACGAGGCTGACTGCGGACTGTGTCGGACAGGCGCAGCAGCACCGCCACGATCATCCAGTTCGCCACGAGGGAGGAGCCGCCGGCGGCGAGGAACGGCGTGGTCAGGCCGGTCAGCGGGATGACGCGGGTGACGCCTCCGATGACGATGAAGCACTGCAGGGCGATCACGAACGAGAGGCCGACTCCCAGGAGGCGCCCGAAGTCGTCCTGCCCGGCGAAGCCGATGCGGAACCCGCGCGAGACCAGCAGGAGGTAGAGGCCGAAGATCGCGAAGAGCCCGGCGAGGCCCAGCTCCTCGCCGAGGCTGGCGATGATGTAGTCGGACTGCGGGACCGGCGTGAGATCCGGCATCCCCTGGCCGAGGCCCGTGCCGAGCAGCCCGCCGTGCGCGAGGCCGAAGAGGCCCTGCACGAGCTGGTAGCTGCCGCCCGGATCCGCCCCGTAGCGCTCGGCGCTGAAGGGCTCGAGCCAGTTGGCGAAGCGGTTGCCCACGTAGTCGAGCGTCTGGCTCGCCAGCAGCGCGCCGCCGAGGAACAGGCCGACGCCGATGAGGACCCAGCTGGTGCGGGCGGTCGCGACGTAGAGCATGACCAGGAACAGGCCGAAGTAGAGCAGCGCCGTCCCCAGGTCGCGCTGGAAGACGATGACGCCCATCGTGACCGCCCAGACCACCAGGATCGGGCCGAGGTCGCGCAGGCGCGGGAAGCGCATCCCGAGGACGGTGCGGCCCACCATCGAGAGGGAGTCGCGGTTGCGCACGAGGTAGCCGGCGAAGAAGACCGCGAGGGCGATCTTGGCGATCTCGCCGGGCTGGAAGCTCGCCACGTCGCCGATCCCGATCCACACACGCGCGCCGCTGACCTCGCGGCCGATGAAGGGCAGGAGCGGCAGCAGGAGCAGCACGATCGCCGCGAACCCGGCGACGTAGGTGTAGCGGAACAGCACGCGGTGGTTGCGGATGACCAGCAGCACCACGATCGCCGCCACGACGGCCAGGGCGCTCCAGAAGATCTGCCGCACCGCCACCGACTCCCAGCCGGTCGCGCCGTCGGCGATGTCGATCCGGTAGATCTCGGCGACCCCCAGTCCGTTCAGCACGGTGGCGATCGGGAGGAGGAAGGGGTCGGCCGCCGGGGCCGCGAAGCGCAGCACGACGTGCACGGCGAGCACGAGCGCCGAGAGGCCGGCGCCCAGCGAGACCAGCGTGGTGTCGATCGAGCCGAGGGCGCCGAGCTGCACGAGCACGATCGCGCCGGCGTCGATGAGGCACGCGCCGATCAGGAGCAGGAGCTCGAGATTGCGCAGCTTCTGGCGGAAGAAGCCCTGCCGCTCGGGGGCGGGGCGGGCGGTGGCCGTGGCGGCGTCCGTCATGGTGCTCCGTTCGCGTCCGTGAGGCGCTCGACGATGTCGACCGCGCCGGCGTAGGAGTCGGCGCTGATCGTCTGCTCCAGCTGCTCGACGTCGTAGGCGCGGAGGGAGTCGAGCGGGATTCCCGTGTCCTCCTTCACCTCCGAGAGCGAGAGCGGGCCGACCGACTGCTGGATGCCCTGGTAGATGATCACGGTGTCCCCGTCGGTGCCGACGTAGAAGCGCGACTGCGTCCAGTCGTAGGCGAAGAGGATCCCGAGGAATCCGATGATGAGCACGAGGGACAGGCCGACGAGCCAGGTGATGCGGCGGCGCAGGTGCCGGCGGCGGTCCTCCTCGATCAGCTCGTCGAGGTAGTCCTCGGACGCGGGCTCGAAGTGGGTGGGGCCCTGCGCGGCGGGAGCCCGGGTGTGCAGGCGGAGGCCGGGGATCCGGACGCGGTTCTGCGAGTCGTCGGTGCTGAAGGGCGTGGGCGCGGCGGCGGATCCGACGACCACCGGCTCCTCCACGGGGGCGAGGATGCGCGCGGTGTCGCCCGCCCCGGGGATGTCGAGGACGACGACGGTGACGTTGTCCGGGGCGCCGTGCGAGAGGCTGTCGCGGATCAGGCGGTCGGCCACCTCCTGCGCGGTCTCGTCGCGGTTGAGCTCCTTGAGGATCTCGTCGTGCGGGACGACGCCGGAGAGGCCGTCGGAGCAGATCAGCCAGCGGTCGTGCGGCTCGGTCTCGAGCGTGAGCGTGTCGATCTCGGGGTTGGTGTGCACGTCGCCGAGGACCCGCATCAGGACGGAGCGGCGCGGATGCGTCATCGCCTCCTCCTCCGTGATGCGGCCGGAGTCGACCAGGCGCTGCACGAAGGTGTGGTCGGTCGTGACCTGCTCGAGCCGGCCGTCGCGGAGGACGTAGATGCGGGAGTCGCCGATGTGCGCGATCGCCACCGACTCGCCGACGCGGGCGATCGCGCTGACGGTGGTGCCCATGCCGGTGAGCTCGGGGTGGTCGACCACGGCGTCGGCCAGCAGGGTGTTGGCCGCCAGCAGGGTGCGCTTGAGCTCGTCCTCGGCCTCGTAGGTGGAGGCGTAGACGCGGTCCGCCTCCGCGATGCGCTTGATCGCGATGGAGGAGGCGACGTCGCCGCCCGCGTGACCGCCCATGCCGTCGGCGACGACGAAGAGCTGCCGGCCCGCGTAGCCGGAGTCCTGGTTGTTCGAGCGGATTCTGCCGACGTGCGAGACGGCGGCGCTCTCGCGCACCGCGCCGTGGCCGGAGCCGCTCTCCGGAGTGGGGGCCACGCGCTACGACCGCCGCAGTTCGAAGGTGGTGGTGCCGACCTTCACGGGCGTGTCCAGCGGCACCTTGGTGGGCGCGCCGACACGGCGGCCGTCGAGGAAGGTGCCGTTGGTGGAGTCGAGGTCTTGGATCATCCACTCGTCGTTCCAGAGGAGAAGGCGCGCGTGGTGGGTCGAGGTGTAGTCGTCGCGGATGACCAGAGTCGACTCGGCGGAGCGGCCGATCGTCAGCGGGTCGCCGGTCAGCTCGAGCTCGGTGCCCCGCTTGGGGCCCGAGGTGATCACGAGGCGCTGCGCCGTGTGGACCGTGGCGGCGCCTCCCTGCTCGGCGCGCTCGGCGGCGGCCTCGCGGCTCCTCCGGGCCGAGGGTGCCGACGGGGAGGCGGGCTGCGCGGGCGCGGGAGCCGGGGCGGCCGCAGCGACCACGGGCTGGGCCGCCGTCACGAACGGGGCCTCGGGGGACGCGGCCTGCGCGCCGGGCGGCAGCTTGCGCACGCGCTGCCCGAACAGGTCGGAGCGCAGCGCGTAGACGATGCCGAACACGAAGAACCACAGCAGCGCGAGGAACGCGATGCGCAGGAGGAAGAGAGTGAGCTCGCTCATAGCCGGTCGTCCCAGAATCCCTCGGAGCCGCGTCCGGCTGCCCTGCCGGAGGACGGGCGGTCGGTGCGTGCGGGCGCGGAGCCCTGCACGACGCGGTAGACGATCGAGGTGCGCCCGATCGTGATGGTCTGCTCGGGGGCCAGGGGCGCCTGCGTGACGGGCCGGCCGTCGAGCTTGGAGCCGTTCGTGGACCCGAGGTCGTGCACCTGGGCGCGGGAGCCGTCCCAGAGGATCTCGACGTGCTTGCGGGACGTGCCCGAGTCGTCGACGGTGATGTCGGCGTCGCTGCCGCGGCCGATGACGGTGCGCGCCTTCGTGATCGGGTGGCGCCGGCCGTCGATGTCGAGGACGGGCGTGTAGGCGACGGTGCCCTTCACGCTGCGGGAGTCGACCTCGACCATGCCGTCGCTGAGCGCCGGATCGACGGCGAGGGAGATGTCGATCGGGCCGGGGAAGCGGAAGCCCTGCTTGGTGGCGTGCTCGGTGGCGACCGTGGTGAGCTCGTCGATCAGGGTGGCGCCGAGGCGCTGCATCCGGTCGAGGTCGGTCGCGGACATCCGCAGGACGAGGCTGTTGGGGACGAGGATGCGGTCGCGGCTGACCACGGCGGCGGTGGTGTCGAGCTCCCGGCGGAGGGCGGAGGCGAGCTCGACCGGCTGCAGACCCGACTTGAAGGTCCGCGCGAACGCGCCGTTGACGACGCGCTCGAGTCCCTTCTCGAAGTTGTCCAGTATGCCCACAGTCTTCCGATCTTCCGGTTCTTCGCCTTCTCGGCGGTCGCGCACGGATCGAGATGTCTGCGCGCCCGTCGCCGCTTCCTCTTCTTGGTCTGCGCCGCGCACGGCTACGGGCATGTTACTGGGATGGTCTGGATGCGCGATCCTCCGCGGTGGTTTCGCGGCCGGAGTGCCGTGTGCGCGCTCTCACCGGCACGGCCCGGTGGCGGCTCCCGGGGGAGCTCCGACCCGGGGCGGCGGGTGCCGGTTCGGCTCCGGGGCCGGGGGATGCTACGATTTCTCGTCGGCGCTTCGGTGCCGCTGGTGAGCGCGAGTGGCGGAATAGGCAGACGCGCACGGTTCAGGTCCGTGTGCCCGAAAGGGCGTGGGGGTTCAACTCCCCCCTCGCGCACCAGAGTTCACGAGAACCGGAGTTCGAGAGAACCGGGTTCGAGAGAACCAGAGGAGAAGCCCCCGATCGGATGTCCGGTCGGGGGCTTCTCCCGTTCCCGGGTGCGGTGCGCCGCGGGGCGGGCTCCTGTCGTGTCGTTCTCGCGGGCGGCGTCCCGCGGAGGGGCGGTGTTCACCGGGAGGTCGGCGCGAGGTCGTCCGGCGCGGGCACGCTCGCGGGGTGATCGCCCTCCGTGCCGACGTGTCCGCCCTCGATCCGCAGGCGCTGCCCGAGCTGCTCCGACGCCTCCGCCGGCACCGGAGCGTGCAGGTGGGGGAGTGCCAGTGGATCGCGGTGCTGCCCGGATCGGGCCCGGTGCTGCTGACGGCCGGCGACCGGCTCGTGCTCGACCTGCTGATCGAGCGGCGCGCGCTGCTCCCCGTGGTGATCGACGCGCTCGAGGCGGAGCTGCGCAGCGGCGGCTTCCGCGAGCGGATCGCGCTGAGCTGGAGCACGCCGGACACGGTGCCCGTGCTGCTGCGCTGACGGCTCGCGGTCAGCGGCGGGTGAGCTCCACGACCGGGATGATACGGGTGGTGCGCTTCTCGTAGTCGAGGAAGCCGGCGGAGGCGGTGGTGAAGCGGGCCCAGCCGGCGTCGCGCTCCTCCCCGGCGAGGACGCGCGCCCGGACGTCGACGGTGCCGTCGTCGGGGGTCTCGCTCGCCAGGTCCGGGTGGGCGACCATGTTGTGGAACCAGGCGGGGTGCTTGGGCGCACCGGCGGCGGACGCGGCGAGCAGCCAGACGTCCTCGGAGGGGTGCAGCGCCATCAGCGGAGTCACGCGCTCCTCACCGGAGCGGGCGCCGCGGTGGTGCACCAGCACGAGGCTCCTCCCGAAGCCGCCCGTGGTCACGGTCCCGCCGTTCGCGCGGAACTCCTCGATGATCGTGTCGTTCCAGTCGGCCATGCTCGTCCTCCTCGACGCGGTGCCGGCACTCGAGTGCCGGGGTCAGGCGCGGGCGCCCAGGGCGTCCTCGCGGCTGCTGCTCCCACCCGGCGGCTGCGCGCCCCCGGTGACGGCGGCGGGATCCGCCAGCGCCCGCCGCCAGGGTAGCTCCGCGGCGCCGACGAGTTCCAGCCTCGAGCGCAGGGCGGCCCGCTCGATCCGCACGCCGCGCGCGAGGTCGCTCAGAGCCCGGGCGGAGACGCGGGCGGCGAGGCGCTCGCGGTCGACGGTGAGCAGCGAGCCGAGGAAGCCGCCGAGCACGACCGCGGTGGGGTTGAAGAGGTTGATGTAGGTGGACAGGCCCTCCGAGAGCAGGTCGACCTGGCGGGCGACCTCGCCGAGGACGGCGGGGTCGCGGGAGGTGCCCAGGGCGATGTCGAGCTCGTCCTGGTCGAGGACGCGGGCGCCGAGGACGTCGAGGAGGGAGCGCATCCGGACCTCGGCCTCGAGGCAGCCGCGCCGGCCGCAGCCGCAGAGGCGGCCGTTCGTGGCGACGAGGGTGTGGCCCAGCTCGGCCGCGAATCCCGAGGAGCCCTGGAGCGGGACGCCGCCGATGATGACTCCTCCGCCGATGCCGCCCGCGCCGCCGGTGACGTAGACGACGTCGGCCACGCCGTGCGCGGCTCCGAAGAGGGACTCGCCGATGGCGCCGAGGGTCGCGTCGTTGCCGACGGCGACCGGGAGGTCGAGGGCGCGGCTCAGCTGGGTGGCGAGGTCGACGTCGCGCCAGCCCAGGTGCGGGGCGCGGTGGACGAAGCCGGAGTCGGCCTGGACGAGGCCGGGGACGGCGACGCCCGCGCCGACCAGCGTGCGGAGCGACTCCCGCTCGGAGCGGAAGCCCTCGACGATGCCGGTGACGACGCGGACCACCGTGGCCGGGCTCGCGGGCTTGGGGGTGTCGAAGCGGACGCGGCGCAGCAGCTCGCCGTGCAGGCCGACGAGGCCGACGATGATCGCGTCGGTGTCGAGGTGGACGCCCACGGCCGCGAACCGGTCGCCGGGGACGACGGTGGCGCTGGGGCGGCCGATGCGGCCGTCCGGTGCGGTGGTCTCCTCCGCCACCCAGCCGAGCTCGCTCAGCTCGCCGACCAGGTTCGCGACGGCGGAGCGGTTCAGCCCGGTGAGGCGGCCGAGCTCGGCGCGGCTGGTGGGACCGGAGCGGTGCACCAGCGTCGCGAGGCTCGCGAGGTTCGTGCGGCGCAGCAGCGCGTTGCTGGAGGCTCCGACTGCTCCTGCCATGATCGCCTGCCTGTCGCTGGACCCCGACGGGTCTCGGATGCACTCGGGCGCGGCTCCCCCGAGGAGAAGCCGCGCCCGAGAACTGTAGAAGAGAAGGACGAGGAGCGCCGCTGGGCGGCGCCCGGCGTTCGCCTAGCGGCCGCCGGCGCGGCGCTTGTTGAAGATGTCGAACGCCACCGCGAGCAGGAGCACGAAGCCCTTGATCGCCATCTGCCAGGCTGCGTCGACCGAGAGGATGGACAGGCCCATGTTGAGCACGCCCATCACGAGTCCGCCGATGACGGCTCCGACGACGGTGCCCACGCCTCCCTGGACGGCGGCGCCGCCGATGAAGACCGCGGCGATCGCGTCCAGCTCGTAGTTCTGTCCGGCCGAGGCGACCGCACCGCCGGCGCGGGCGGTGCTGACGATGCCCGCGACTCCGGCCAGTGCGCCCATGTTGACGAAGATGAAGAAGTTGACCCACTTCGTCTTGACGCCGGACATCATCGCGGCGAACAGGTTGCCGCCCATCGCGTAGATGTGGCGGCCGAAGACCGTCCGGCCGAGCACGAAGCTGTAGGCGAGGATCAGCACGGCGAGCACGATCAGGATGATCGGGGTTCCGCTGTAGCCGGCGAGCAGCCAGGAGAGGGCCATGATCGCGACGACGGCGATGGCCGACTTCGCGACCAGCGAGCCGATGGGCTCGCGGGGCAGCTCGAGGCGGCGGAGGGTCGCGCGGCTGCGGAGCTGCTGGGCCACGAGGACGACGCAGACGATCAGGCCGAGGACCAGGGTGAGCGCGTCGCGGCCGGCGATGCCGCCGAGGACGCCCGGCAGCCAGCCGGCGCCGATCGCGGTGAACTCGGTGGGGAGGCCGTTGATCGTCCCGCCGGTGAGGAGGACGAGGGTGAAGCCGCGGAAGATCAGCATGCCCGCGAGGGTCACGATGAACGCCGGTATGCCGACGAAGGCGACCCAGAAGCCCTGCCAGGCTCCGACGGCGGCGCCGGTGACGAGGGCGACGACGACGGCCGCCCACCAGGGCAGGCCCCAGTTGTTCATCGCGATCGCCGAGATGGCGCCGACCATCGCCACGACCGAGCCGACCGAGAGGTCGATGTGGCCGGCGATGATGACCATCACCATGCCGATCGCGAGGATCAGCACGTAGGCGTTCTGCTGGATCAGGTTGTTGACGTTGCCGGGCAGGAGCAGGCGCCCGCCGGTCAGCACCTGGAAGAGCAGGACGATGATGGCCAGCGCGGCGAGGATGCCGTACTGCCGGAGGTTGATGTTCAGCCGGCGCGAGCGCTTGGGCGGGGTGGAGGGCGTGTTGGCGGGCGTGTCCGCCGGCGCTCTGGTGGTCGTGGCGCTCATCGGGCCTGTTCCTTTCCGGCGGTCATGTAGTGCATGAGGTGCTCCTGGGTGGCGTCGGCGCGATCGATCTCGCCCGTGATCCGTCCCTCGGAGATGGTGTAGATGCGGTCGGCGAGGCCGATCAGCTCGGGCAGCTCGGACGAGATGACGACGACCGCCTTGCCCTGGGCCGCGAGCTCGTTGATGATCCCGTAGATCTCGTACTTGGCTCCCACGTCGATGCCGCGGGTGGGCTCGTCGAGGATCAGCACGTCGGGACCGGAGAAGATCCACTTCGAGAGGACGACCTTCTGCTGGTTGCCGCCGGAGAGCTTCCCCGTGACGGCCGAGACGGTCGGCGCCTTGATGTTCATCTTCGATCGGTACGAGTCGGCGACCTTGTACTCGCGGTGCTTGTCGATCACGCCGAGCCGGGCCAGGCGCGAAAGCGCGGCGGCCGAGACGTTGACGGTGATGTCGCCGATGAGGTTGAGCCCGTAGCGCTTGCGGTCCTCGGTCGCGTAGGCGAGGCCGTTGCGGATGGCCTCGTCGACGGTGCGGGTCTGGATCTCCTTGCCGTCCTTGTAGACGCGGCCGGAGATGCCGGTGCCGTAGCTCCTCCCGAAGATGCTCATCGCGAGCTCGGTGCGTCCGGCGCCCATCAGGCCCGCGAAGCCGACGATCTCGCCGGCGCGTACGGTGAAGGAGGCGTCGTCGACGACCACGCGGTTGATGTCGACGGGGTGGTGGACCGTCCAGTTCTCGACGCGCAGCTTCTCCTCGCCGATCTGCGGGTCGCGCGGCGGGAACATGCTGTTGAGGTCGCGTCCGACCATCGCGCGGATGATCCGGCTCTCGGACGCCTCCTCGCCGGCCATCGGGAAGCTCTCGATGGTGCGGCCGTCGCGGATGATCGTGACGGTGTCCGCGATGGCGCGGATCTCCTTCAGCTTGTGGCTGATGATGATGCAGGTGATGCCCTGCTTGCGGAGCTGGTCGATCAGGCCGAGCAGGTGGTCGCTGTCCTCGTCGTTGAGGGCCGCGGTGGGCTCGTCGAGGATGAGGAGCTTCACCTCCTTGGCGAGGGCCTTGGCGATCTCGACGAGCTGCTGCTTGCCGACGCCGAGCTCGAGGATCTTGGTCGCGGGGCTCTCGGCGAGGCCGACGCGGGCGAGCAGCTTGGCCGCCTCCGCGTTGGTCGCGTTCCAGTTGATGACGCCGCGGGTCGACTTCTCGTTGCCGAGGAAGATGTTCTCGGCGATGGAGAGGTAGGGGCTGAGGGCGAGCTCCTGGTGGATGATCACGATGCCGTCGGCCTCGCTGTCGTTGATCGACCGGTACTGCGCCTCCTCGCCCTCGAACTCGATGGTGCCCTCGAAGCTGCCGTACGGGTACACGCCGGAGAGGACTTTCATCAGGGTCGACTTGCCGGCGCCGTTCTCGCCGCAGATGGCGTGGACCTCGCCGGGCTGGACCGAGAGCGAGACGCCGTCGAGGGCGCGGACGCCGCCGCCGAACTCCTTGACGATGTCGCGCATGATGAGGATGGGACTGGCCAACAGGGCATCACCTGCATCATCATCAGCCACAAGCTGAAGGAGATCCGCGCCATCGCGGACACCGTCACGATCATC